>JALYOO010000393.1 GCA_030856845.1 Gemmatimonadota bacterium | reverse complement strand
GTTTTATGACCGGTCACCAGTCACCCGCAACGGGAAACCCGGACCCGTAACACAAAATCCGTCCGTCGTCAGCTTGTCGGCGGACTGAACTGCTCATGCTGCCCGTCGAGCCACGACTTGTGATACGCCGGATCCTCGATCGACATCGCCGGCTTCGCCACCTTCAACGGCCGGAAGCTGTCCATCATCACCGCCAGCTCCTCCGTGTACTTCGCTCCGATACTCGCCTCAGCCCGCCCCGGATGCGGACCGTGCGGAATTCCGTCGGGGTGGTGCGTGATGCTCCCGAACTCGATCCCCTTGCGGCTCATGAACTCGCTCGACGCGTAGTACAGCACCTCATCGGAGTCCACGTTGCTGTGATTGTACGGAGCGGGGATCGCCTCCGGGTGGAAGTCGTAGGGACGCGGACAAAATGAGCAGACGACGAAGCCATCACCCTGAAAAGTCTGGTGAACCGGTGGCGGCTGGTGCACGCGTCCTACGATCGGCTCGAAGTCGCGGATGTTGAACGCCCACGGATAGAAGTATCCATCCCAACCGACAACGTCGAACGGGTGATGGTCGAGCACCAGCTCATTTATTCCGTCGTACTGCTTCACGAGCAGCGGGAAATCGCCCTTCTCGTCATGCGCCTTCAGCTGCTGCGGACGGCGAAGGTCGCGCTCCGAGTACGGCGCCCCCTCTACCAGCTGGCCGAACTCATTGCGGTACCGCTTCGGCGTCCGGACGTGACCTCTGCTCTCCATGATCAACAGCTTGGTCTGTCCACCTGTCGTGTCAATCCGGTAGCGGTGAAGAATCCCGCGATGGATCACCAGGTAGTCACCTTCGCCGTAGGGAAGGTCGCCGTACACCGTCTCCAGAACGCCCTTGCCCTTGCTGACATATACCAGCTCGTCGGCCTGTGCGTTTCTATAGAAGTGCTCGTCTTCCTTGTCCGGCTCCACGTACAGCATCGCGATGTCCTGATTGAACAGCAGCGGCATCCGGTCGAGCGTAGGGCTGCCCCCGACCTTGCAACGCGACGTCAGGAAGTGTCGGTGATGCAGCGTCTGATCGGGATCGGCCTCGTATTTCGACTCCTTCAGACGGCGCACCGACTTTACGGTTGTTGGCGGATGGATATGATAGAGCAATGACGAAGTGCCGGTGAACCCTTCGTGCCCCATCAGCTCTTCCGCGTACAGTCCGCCGTCGGGCTTTCGAAAGGCTATGTGCCGCTTCCGGGGAATCGTTCCCAGGGTATGGTAGTTGGGCATCAGAAATTCCCTCGCAGCGCCTGCTCTCGTTCTATCGCTTCGAACAACGCCTTGAAGTTGCCCGCCCCGAAGCTCTTCGCACCCTTCCGTTGAATGATCTCGTAAAAGACAGTCGGCCTGTCCTCCACGGGCTTGGTGAAGATCTGCAGCAGATAACCCTCGTCGTCGCGATCCACCAGAATTCCGAGATCGCGCAGCGGCGCAATATCCTCGTCGATCTTCCCGACGCGGTCGGTGACGCTGTCGTAGTACGTCGATGGCACTCGCAGGAACTCGACTCCCCTGTCGCGCAGCTCAGTCACCGTCGTGATAATGTCGTCGGTCGCCATCGCAACGTGCTGCACTCCCGGACCTTCGTAAAACTCGAGGTATTCATCGATCTGCGACTTCTTCTTGCCCTCCGCCGGCTCGTTGATCGGAAACTTGATGCGTCCGTTGCCGTTCGACATCACCTTCGACATCAGCGCTGAGTACTCGGTCGATATCGTCTTGTCGTCGAAAGTGAGAATGTTGGTGAACCCAAGCACGTGCTCGTAGAACCGCACCCACTGGTTCATCGCTCCGAGCTCGACGTTGCCGACGCAGTGGTCGACGTATTTCAGTCCCACCGGGTCGGGTTTATACGGTGAGCTCACGGGAACGAACCCCGGCATGAACAAGCCGCGGTAATTCCTGCGCTCCACGATGCTGTGAATCGTGTCACCATAAGTACGGATTCCGGCGATGACGATCTCACCATCTTCGTCCGACATGACGGTCGGCTCGAGCGCCGGTTCAGCACCGCGCTCGATGGCCGCGTCGAACGCCGTTCGAGCGTCATCGACCCAAAGCGCGATGTCTTTCACACCGTCGCCATGCTTCGATATGTGCGTCGCGATCGGGCCGGTGGACCTGACCGGCGTCGTCAGCAACAGGCGAATCTTGTCCTGCTGAAGGAGGTAGGTCGCCCGGTCGCGGACTCCTGTCTCCGGACCCCTGTATGCGACGAGCTCGAAACCGAACGCCGAGCGGTAGAAGTGGCTCGCCTGCTTGGCGTTTCCAACGTAGAACTCGATGTAATCGGTGCCGTTAATCGGAAATGTATCAGCGGTCTCAACGACCGCGGGACGCGTGGCGATTGCCATGTCGATCTCCACTGATGGTTACGCCGGCGATGCCCGCTCGCCCGCGCGTGGCGATGTTGCCAATCCTATGCCTGACCGCGGGCTTCCCTGCCTCGTGCCTCAGCAAGTTTTCGCGCGATTCCCCTGTAAAACGCTGCATCCGCCGGTCGCTGCTGCGCCTCCAGCCCAAGCGCGGCAAGCTCGAGGGCATACAGAATATTACCCAGATACAGCTGGGACAGGCCGGCTACTGACTCGTTGTCGGGAGTGGAAGATCGAGGGTCTGCTTCGACCTCACCCATAGGATCGGCCCTGCGGGATAGGCGTCACCTCCCCCGTAGTGAACCGAGTATCGGCCGTGACGACCTTCACCACGATTGCCGTGATGTTGTCGATGCCGCCGTTGTTGTTGGCGTCCGCGATCATGGCATTCACGATTCGCTCTGGAGCTGCCCTCGATTGCAGGAGTTGCTGCAACCGGCGATCCTCGACCATTCCGGTGAGACCATCGCTGGCGAGCAGAAAAACGTCGCCGACATGGGTCTCGCCAGCTATAACGTCTGGCTCGATCTCGCTGCTCATTCCGATGCAGCAGGTGATGACATTGCTCTGCGGGTGGTGTCTAGCCTGCTCCGCCGTGATGAGGCCCGCGTCCACCTGCTCCTGCACCAGGGAGTGGTCTCTCGTCAGCTGCTGCATCATGCCATCCCGGACAAGGTAGATGCGGGAATCGCCCACATGCCCGATGAGATAGCGCGTGTCGGACAACAGCAGCGCCGAGGCCGTGCTGCCCATGCCGGTTTTTTCGACCTCGCTCATCGTTCGCTGGAACACCTGCCGGTTGGCGAGGCGCAGCGTGTCGGACAGCCGCGTACCTGCCTCCGGTGAGGCAAGATTGTTGACCTCGGCAAGCTCGCGCGCGATGAGGTCGACGGCCATCTGGCTCGCCACTTCGCCGGCAGCGTGACCGCCCATGCCATCGGCAACGATGAAGAGGCCGCGGTATTCGTTGGCATCCGCGTAGAGGTTGTCCTCGTTCCCCTTGCGAAGCCTGCCCGTATCGGTTCTAGCTGAAACAGCCAGGTGCACTAATGCGAGCTCCCCGGGAAATACGGGCAAGAGGTCAAGTTATGTCTCGGTTGATCGTAGGACAGAGTACTCAAACTACGCCACAGTCAGCACGAGCGGCAAGCTATCCCGCCCTTGGAACTCGTGGCCCCGAGTCTCCGGTCTGAAGGCGCCAGAGACGCTCATACAGCCCGCTACGCTCCAGCAGGCTGCCATGCGTCCCTCGCTCCACCACCTGACCATGGTGCAGCACCAGGATCTCCTCGGCGTCCACGATCGTGCTGAGGCGGTGGGCGATTGCGATCGTGGTGCGGCCCTCCCGGCAGCACGTTTCGCCATCGGCTCGGTGTCCAGCAGGCCGCATCACGCGCTGCCCAAGGAGGTTGGTGAGCCATGCCTCGCCGTAGGAGCACGCGAACTGGGCGACCAACGTAGCCGCGAACAGCAGTGCAGCCGTGACCACGATCCCGCTGTCGCGCCGCGGCAACGCGACGTCGATCACGCGCTGAGTGAGCAGCGGGCCCGCCAGCTGCAGCACACCTTCGATGCAAAGAAGGGCGAGCGCGGCGACGACGATCGGCCGGTACGGTTTCACGTATGCCAGCAGCCCTCTGCATCAGGCGCTGATCGTATGTTCGCGCGAGCGCGTCTTCGTCGTGCAGGGTTGCGGGAGTGGACATCGCGCGGTATGGTAACGGTCGACAAGAGCCCCGCTACAGCCTTCGGGGGGGGTTGGTACGCAGGTTGCACTCCCCGAGTCTGTCGTCCAGGTGCCTGGACTGCCATCACCCTATGGAGGAGAAATGAACTTTCTTGCATGGATCGTTCTCGGCTTGATCGCGGGCGCGATCGCCAAGGCGATAATGCCGGGCAACGACCCTGGCGGCATCATCGTTACAATGATCATTGGTATCGTCGGCGCGCTGATCGGCGGGTTCCTGGGGAGCACGCTCATGGGTGCACCGCTATCCGGCTTCTCGCTTCAGAGTCTGCTGCTGGCGATCGTCGGCTCGCTCGTTCTACTGTTCATCTACCGCATGGCGACGAAGGGTCGAACGCGGGTTCCATAGCGGTCCCTTTATGAGAAGGGTGCCGAGGGGTTAGGCATGCCGCTCTGGCTTTACTGGATCCTTCTGGGTCTTGTAGCCGGGACACTGGCCAAGTTCCTAGTGCCAGGGCGGGACCCCTCGGGTTGCATCGTCACCATAATCCTCGGCATCATCGGTGCGGTGATCGGCGGTTTCCTCGGTACGCGTTTTGGGTGGGGAGCGGTTACCGCCGGCACTTTTGATCTTCGCTCGATAGGTCTGGCGACACTCGGCGCGATCGTTCTCCTCCTGCTCGGCCGAGTCGTCCGCCGCCTTTAGCACCTCCTCCTGCCTGCCGAGTCATTCGCAGGCTTGACCCTCCGATGCGTCGCTGTTCCGCGCGCCTCTGAGCGCCGTCCAGTCCGCGACTCCTCGTAGTTAATTTGAGTGAGTGAAAGAGAGCATCGTCATTCGCGGCGCGCGTCAGCACAATCTGAAAGGGTTCGACCTGGAAATCCCGCGCCGCACCTTCACCGTCATCACCGGGCCTTCGGGGTCGGGAAAGTCATCGCTCGCGTTCGACACGATCTACGCTGAAGGCCAGCGACGGTACGTAGAGTCCCTGTCTGCGTATGCACGGCAGTTTCTGGAGCGGATGGAAAAGCCCGACGTCGATTCCATCGAGGGACTGTCCCCTGCGGTCGCCATCGAGCAGCGCAACCCGACGAAGACTTCGCGGTCCACTGTCGGGACAGCCACCGAGATCTACGATTATCTGCGGCTTCTCTGGGCGCGCATCGGTCACACGTTTTGTCCGAAATGCGGCCGCGAGATCAGGCCGGATACGGTGCAGACCGTCACCGATGCGGTACTCGCGCTGTCGCCTGGAACGCGCTTCTACGTCGCCTTCCCGCTCAAGCTTTCGTCGAAGGTGACGCACAAGGTCGTCGTAGAGAATCTGAGGGCGCAGGGTTTCCTGCGAGTCTACGTTGAAGGCCGTCCATTGCACCTCGATGATCTCGACGGCTCCGGCATCAACCTGACCGATTCGAAGGAAGTGCTCGTGATTGTCGACCGGCTGGCGATCACTGACGATG
>JALYOO010000378.1 GCA_030856845.1 Gemmatimonadota bacterium | reverse complement strand
ATCACATCTGTTATAGTTTGTGCGCGGAAGTTGCTATAGTCTCGCACGAACCTCTACATCGGAGCTCGTAACATGGCTGCAGCCAGGAAATCACGCGGTGGTTCGAAGAGTGGAAGGAAGAGCGGCGGGAGTTCGGGAGGCGGGAAGTCTGGTGCTGGTTCTGCAACCCGGAAGTCCTCAGGTCGCAAGTCATCGAGCCGCGGATCCTCTGCCCGCAAATCGACCGCCCGGAAGTCGTCAGCTCGAAAGTCCACTGGACGGAAGTCTTCTGCACGGAAGACCACCGGCCGGAAATCTACCGCACGAAAATCCACCGGTCGTAAGTCGTCTGCACGGAAATCCTCCGCGCGGAAGTCTACTGCCCGCAAGTCTTCCACTCGGAAGTCGTCGTCCCGCGGCGCATCGCGAAAGAGCAGCGGATCGACCGCGCGGAAGAGTAGCGGCGCGAGCTCGAGAAAAAGCAGCAGCGGTCGCAAATCCTCCCGGCGCCGCACAGTATCGACCGCCGCGCGTGTATCGCGTACCGCCAAGTCGATGGCTGAGCGCGTCGGCCGCGTGGCAACGGAAGTGGTGCAGCAGGCAGTGGGCGGTGTCGAGCACGCGGTCGATGCCACCAAGGAGTTCGTGCAGGATCGCACCTGAGGCCGTGGTTGCCGGTGATGGTTTGAGCATGTGCTCGAATCGTCACCGGCGACAGCAGTCCCGTTCGGGATCAATGCTGCCCGAAGATTTCCCTCCGCTCAGCGAGCGCGTCCGGATACATGCTCATCGAGCCAGCGCCGGACTTCGCTGAATACCTGATCGCGTCCGTAGTCGACTGTGATGATGTGTCCGGCACCTTCGACCCATGCCAGTCGCTTTTTTTCTGATCCTGCTTTTGCCAGCGTCCGTTCGGCGACGTGCGGCGCAATTCGCGGATCACTGCGCGACTGAAGCAGAATGGTTGGCGCAGTGATCGAGGGTAAGGCCTGTCGCGCAATTCCGCAAAGCCGCCACAGCTCGTAAAGAAGACGTCCGCTGTACACACCGTATCCGAGATTCTTTTTCCTCTCCGTCGGATCGAAAATGGAGCCGGGGCTTCTGCCCGCACGAGCGCCGGCGAAACCGCCCCACACCCAGTGCGATGCCGATGCCAAGCGGTAGGCGAAGGGCATCTCCATATACGGGGCGAGCAACACGAGTGCACGCAGGTCTGGTGTTTCGGCCGCGAGTATTGCCGCGAGCGCACCTCCCATCGATAACCCAGCGATCGCAACGCGCGCATGATTCGAGCGCAAACGCGTCAGCTCGTCGCGCGCTGCACCGAGCCAGTCATCGCGCCTCGACCTGGTGAAGGCCTGGACGTTTCGCCCATGGCCGGGCAGAAGAGGCGCGGCGACGTCGTACCCTGCGGCATGAAGCTCCCCTGCCAGCAGCCGCAGCGTTTGAGGCGTGTCTCCAAAGCCGTGCAGGAGGAGAACTCCGTTGGAGCTCCCCTCCTGCAGATCGATCGACTCGGCGCCGGCGATTGTGCGGGCTTCCGATTGCGGCCCTGAGTGCATCCGGAGTGATTAAAGTACGGCGGGCTCCTTCGAGACGCTGAGCGCGGGTCGCACTTCAGTTCCGTCTCTTGAAATATGATGGCTCAATGCTCCCGGCGCGATGAGATAGGCCATGCCGAGCCGCTCCGCGGTGCCTGACCCCACCAGCTTTCCCAGGGCAAGCGCGATTGATTCACGAGTCGCGCCCACCATCTCGCACAGCAGCCGGTGATGCTTCAGCTCGAGGCGAAAGCGACCGTCTTCGCCCACGAACGACCGATCACGGCAGAGGCGCTCCAGCGCTCCAACCAGGCGCTGTTCGACGTTCTGGGACGCCAGTGCGTTGAGCTTCTCGAGCAGTTGCGATCGCTCACCCATCATCTGCCCGAGAACCTGAATCGCAGGGCCGGGCTTCTCCCTGACAAACGCACGAAACTGTGCCCCGCTGAGATACAGACTTTCGGTATCGTCCGCCGCGTGCGCATCGGTGACGTACGCCGCGCCAGGCGTGATTCCCTCCACCCCGAACGTCTCCCCGGGCGTCACTATCGCCGGAACGAATCCGCGGCCTGCGCGGGTTCTGTTGCGCAGTATCACGTGCCCCCGAAGCACTATGGAGACGCCATCGGCCGGAGCGTTCTGGTGGTAGATCTGGAAGCTGGGAGGCCAGGTGCTCCGCGCTCCATATGGCAACAGCGCCGTTACATCATCCGCCGTCAGCCGGGACCTTCGTTTCTGCGAGAATGAGGTTTGCATACAATCCTTGCTGGCGTGCGCCCCTGAAGGAGCAATGTCCGGGCCGCTGGATTGGGCCATCTATTGCCTCCCTTATTTAACGTATTTGACCCCATACGTTTCTTGCAATGTATGGATCCTGGGTGATACGCGGAATTCCTACTCGTCGGGTTCCGCGATCGCTCTTGCAAGTGCTTCCCTGAGCCCCTGCTCGCGATTTGCCGATTCGGGAATCGCCGAAGCGAACACGGAGAAAGTCCGCATCATTTCGTCTTCCACAAACTCGCGTGGATCTGCGACTCCGAGAAGCTCTAGATTCCGAATGGCGAGATGGCGAAGCAGCTTCACCGTCACGGGGTCCAGAGCGGCAAGAGATCGGGGCGTGCGTGGGGGCGGAGCGATTACTTCTTCGTCACGTTTTCGCCTGCCCGCGGCCATCAGGGCACTCATCGGGGCGAGTGCCACCACGAAGGACCCGGGAGTATGTTCGCGCCACGCGCCTACAACCCCTCGCCTGCGAAGCGCCGCAAGGAGACTCAGAATCTCCTGCCGGAGCACTCCGATTCCGCCCGGGCTCTGATTTCCCCGCCCGGTTATCACCAGCACTTCGTGTGATGCGTCGACCTGCTTTGCCCTGAGCCACGCCTCGGTACGTACGCGAGCGTCGGCTGCAGAAGGAAGCGATTCTCGCAGGTTGAGGATGCGTTCCATTCCGAACGTAGCCTCGTCGAACGCTTGCCAGAGCGTATCCTTCGACGGCTTCGATTTATTGGAGCTCAAAGCTGCCTTGCCTGCAGGGGTCTCTTGACTGACTAGCTAGCCGCATCTGCTTTCTACTTGCACTGTGCCGGCTCTCCAGCTGGCAAGCCGAACGCTGTGGTCACGGCTATCCTCCAGCCGGCGGGTGTTTTCACGAAGACTCGCTCCGAAACGCCGCTCGTCGTCACCTTGTCCTGCGTAACCGTGTAGCAGTAAGTGCCATAGACAACACCACTCTGCAGGGCGACGACTCGCAGGTCCCTCGCGATCAGCGTATCGGGCCAGGTGGTGTCAGTCAGAGCGCTCCAATTGGTGTAGCCCAGCTGCAGCCCTCCCGGTCCGTTACGGGCCAGTGCTGGCGATTGAAGGTACGTTGCCAGATATCGGGGCCTGTCCCGTTTGTGAATCGCATCGATGTTCGCCCCGAACAAACGGCGAGCCTCGACCGTATCCTCTAGCGCTGCTGTGGCGTAGCCCGTACCTGCCGGGGATCGCGGTGCGCACCCCGCGGTGCCGGTGATCACGATACAGCAGAGAAATACTCGATGAGTCTGCATGACTGAATGTGCGAGAGAGTTGGATTGCCGACGTGTCATCGAGCTATGCGATTTTCCAGCCTGTTGTCAGGTCAGAATCTGCTCGAGCAACGCGAGACCTCGCGCGAGTTCGTCCTGCGTCATCACGAGCGGAGGGAGTAACCGCAGCGTGTGATTCCCTGCTGTTATCACGAGCAGTCCCGCGTCCCATCCGCGCGCAACGACGTCTGACGCTTTTTCCACTACATCGATCCCCCACATATAGCCAAGCCCGCGAACCGCGCGGACACGCCCGGACCTGCGCGCTATTCCCTGAAGTTGTTCTCCGAACCACGCTCCGTTGTCGTTGACTGACGCCAGCAGCCGAGGTTCGGACAGTCTTTGCACCACATATTCTGCTACCGCAGCGACGAGCGGCCCTCCTCCGAACGTCGTACCGTGATCGCCGGCCTGGATTGTCACCGCGATCTCGTCAGTGACGAGAACCGCTCCCATCGGAAGTCCTCCCGCCAGCGGTTTCGCGAGCGTCACCATGTCGGGCACCACGCCAAAGCTCTCGTACGCGAAGAGGGTACCGAGTCGCCCGAGCCCGCACTGAATCTCGTCGAAGATGAGGGCGATGCCACGCTCGGTAGTGAGCCTCCGCAGGTCGTGGAGGAGCTCACTCTCGATGACTCGCACGCCACTTTCACCTTGCACTGGCTCAACAATGAGAGCCGCCACCGAATCCTCATCGAGCGCAGCGTCCAGCGCCCACAGGTCTCTCTCGCAGATGCTGACTCCGCCCGCCAGTGGACGGAACGGTGCCCGGTATGCCGGCCTGTCAGTCGCCGCCAGCGAGGCGAAGAGCCGGCCATGAAAGCTCCCGCGGAGAGCGATGATACCGGTCTTGCCATCGGAGCCGGTCGCTCTCGCCCATCGACGCGCGAACTTGAAAGCGCCTTCGTTGGCTTCCGCTCCCGAATTGCAGAAGAATACCCGGGATGCAAACGACCTTGCGGTAAGCATCGCCGCCAGGCGCTCGGCAGGCTCGGACCGGTACAAATTCGAAACGTGGATCAGGCCAGTGCGGAGGGCTGCGTCGATAATCCGACGAATTCCCGGATCGTTGTAACCAAGCGCATTGACTGCAATCCCGCTGCTGAAATCGAGATAGGGTTTGTCGTTCTGGTCGAAGAGTTCGACTCCGCTTCCCCGTACGAACTGCATCGGGGCCCGGTTGTACGTTGCGAGAAGGGAGAAATCCGAGCGAATATCGGAGGCTGGGTTTCTGGTAGTCGAAGCCATGGTCTGAATCACGTCGTACCCTTTGAGAGAATGAGCGCTGTACCCAGCGACCGATCGGTTACCGCGTTGAGGGAAGCGATTCGCACCCCTCTCACTCCGGCAGCCAGCGCAGCGAAACCCGCTTCCAGCTTCGCCCGCATGCCTCCGCTTACAACCCCGCGGGCGATGAGCTCATCCGCCTGCGCCGTATCGAGCGACAAGAGTACGGCGTTGTCGCCGTTCATCACTCCCGCCACGTCCGAGATAAGCCACAACTCGGCACCGAGAGCGGCGGCCACTGCTGCCGCTGCGTCGTCTCCGTTCACGTTGATCGCTCCGCCTGATTCACTCGCCGCATCCCTGGCCAGCGGTGAAATCACCGGCATGTACCCCGCGTTGAGGAGCGTTTCGAGCAATCTGACTTGAATCAGCGATGGCTTCCCTGCTCTGCCCAGCTGTCCCTCCGGCATCGCTTGCGCTTCGATTGTTGCGGCATCCTCTCCAGAAATCCCGACTGCAGGAATGCCGACAGCCACCAGCGCGGAAACCAGTCGCTTGTTCGCGCTTCCCGACAGCACCATCCGGAGGATCTCCAGGTCATCAACTGACGTCACGCGTCGCCCGTTTTTAAACGACGGCTCTCGACCGAGCCTTCGCTGAAGCTCGGTGACCTCGTCGCCGCCTCCGTGGACAACGCACAGCTCACCAGGGGAATGATCCCACGCATTCCGCAGCTGCCGAAACAGATTCCCGTCCGATTGCACTCGGCCGCCGACCTTTATCACGATGCCCCTGCTCATGCCGGCAGTCCTATCTCTTCCTTCAAGCCGAGCATCAGATTGGCGTTCTGCACCGCCTGCCCTGCCGCGCCTTTCGTGAGATTGTCGATCGCCACGGTGATGATGAGCGTTGGATGACTGACGTTGGCCGCACGAGAGACTGATATGCGGGCGACGTTGCGATGCACGACGTCTCGAAGCGACGGAGTGACACTGCTGATTTCAATGAACCGCTCGCCGGCGTACGCTTCCTGCCACACAGCGATGGGATTCTCCACGTCGATGTTGAGCCGAACTACGATCGTGGCGAAGATACCGCGTGCAACCGGCAGAAGATGTGGCGTGAAAACGAGATCAGCGGTCGTTTCATGGCGCTCGATGACGGCACGCATCTCAGCGAGATGACGGTGCTCATTCCCCACACCATACGCCCGAAAATCCTCGCTAACCTCGGCGAACATGAGGTCGGTTCTCGCGGTAAAGCCTGCACCGGTTACTCCGCTTGCAGCTGCGGCGGAGATAGTCGAGCCGCTCTCGATCATTCTTCGTCGCATCAGCGGCGCAAGACCCAGCAGTATCGCCGTCGGATAGCAGCCCGGATTGGAAACCAGTTCGGCGCCCACTACTTCCTGCCGCGCCAGCTCGGTCAATCCGTATGGAACCCCATTCGCGCCATTGCCCGGACGAAGATCGGCGGAAAGATCGACCACGCTGGTTCCGGCCTGACGCGCGCGGTTGACCCATTCCAGCGACGCTCCGTGCGGAAGGGCGCTGAAGATCAGCTGCGCACCCTCCAGCCGGGCGTCATCGGCCGAGATGAAAGTTACTTCCCTGCCTGAAAACCGAACGGTCTCACCGCGCTGTGCATGGGCGGCGGCAAACTCCAGATGAAGCATCGGATGACGCTCGATCAGGAGACACAGCTCGCGGCCTGCATAACCGCTCGCGCCAAGAACTCCAACCGGAATTTTATGCACGGCTAATGCATAACATTGCAATTACGGCGAGTCAAATATTTGCTGCGGAATACACCGAAAGTGCGACTCTGCCAGCAACTCGTTGGCGCGGCTCTGCGGCGAGGCAGTTAGTGCGGCTCTCCGGCCAGGGATTTCAGGCGCCGCACTACGCGGACTCTCGCCAAACCCGATCGGCAAACGATGAGGATGGTGTCGTCTCCTCCAATCGTTCCGAGGATGTCCGGCCACCCCTCACCGTCCAGAGCTGCTGCTATCGGCTGGGCGCCACCCGGAACAGTGCGAAGCACGATCATCTCGCTGACGCCGTCGATCCGAAGAAACAGCTGAGGCAGGAGGGTTTCAAGGGCCGCCCTGCTCTCCTCGATCGTGCCATCGGTAACCGCGTAACGCGCTCCCTCCGGCGTAGGAATCCTTGCCAGTCTGAGCTCGCGCAAATCCCGCGATAGCGTAGCCTGAGTCACATCCCAGCCGCGGTGAAGCAGCAGCTTCCGCAAATCCTCCTGGCTGCTGACCGCCCGCCCCTCCACCACCTCGAGTATCGCGGACTGACGTTCTCGCTTGTTGGCCAATGTCTTCCCCTCCTTTCAGGACGATATCACTCGCGCCCGTACAAGGCGAGTCCGGGTGACGTACCGAGCATTGACCGTTCTATCTTGATTGCTTAAATATACGATTCATGTGAATAAATATTGAGGAATCTATGACGCGCACAATCGCACTGGCGTACTCGGGGGGACTCGATACGTCGATAATAGTCCCCTGGCTCAAGGAGCACTACGACGCGCGTATCATCTGCGTCGCCGGCGATATCGGCCAGGGCGATGAGCTCGAAGGAGTACGCGCCAAGGCGCTCGCTTCGGGAGCCGACGAGTGCTACATCGAGGATCTTCGGCAGGAGTTCGTCCAGAATTTCATCTGGCCGACCCTTCGAGCTGGTGCCATCTACGGTCGCAAGTATCTGCTTGGGACGTCCATGGGACGGCCCCTCATCGCGCGCCGACAGGTGGAAGTCGCGCGCCGCGTAGGCGCCGACGCACTGGCGCATGGATGCACTGGCAAGGGAAATGACCAGGTTCGATTCGAGCTGACCTACGCGGCCTTCGCTCCAGAGCTGCCCGTCATTGCACCGTGGCGCGAGTGGGACATCCGAAGCCGGGACGACGCGCTGGAGTACGCCGAGAAACACAATGTGCCGGTGGCCGCCACGCGGGAGAAGATATTTTCCCGCGACCGCAACATCTGGCACCTCTCCCATGAAGGCGGAGTGCTGGAGGATCCCGCGCAGCCGCCGCCCGCTGACCTGTTCATGCTGACGACTGACCCCGAGCTGGCCCCCGACGAACCCGAGCAGGTATCGATCGGATTCAGTGAAGGAACGCCGGTGGCGGTGAATGGTGTATTCCTCGATCCGGTGGCGATCCTCACAACGCTCAACGGGATTGCGGGACGGCATGGAGTCGGCAGAGTGGATCTCGTGGAAGACCGTCTGGTGGGCATGAAGTCGCGCGGCGTGTACGAAACGCCGGGCGGCACGCTGTTGTACACGGCGCATAGCGAGCTCGAGCAGCTCATCCTCGACCGTCGTACGCTCGCCGCCAAGGACCTCATCGCTCCGCGATACGCAGATCTCGTTTACGAGGGTCGCTGGTGGACCACCGAGCGCGAGGCCTACGATGCGTTCGTGAATGTCACGCAGGAGCGCGTCACCGGGGGTGTCACTCTCAAGCTCTACAAGGGTACCGTCTCCGTCGTCAGCCGGGCGAGTGAGTACGCTTTGTATGATGAGCGCTTCGTCACCTTTGGCGAGGATGACGTCTATCAGCAGAGCGATGCCGCGGGCTTCATTCGACTGTATTCCCTTCCCGATCGTGTTCGCGCCCTTCGGGATCGCGATCTCGCCAGCCAGGCGGTCGCCCCGGCATCCGCCGCTGATGAGACGCCGGTGCTTTCGGCATCCTGGCAGGACTGAATCCGGTGGACGGTGACGTTCCATCTCACAAGCTCTGGGGTGGACGATTCACCGTCCCTACAGCGGCTGCACTCGATGCGCTCAACCGATCTATCGGCGTCGACTTCCGTCTCTGGCCCCACGATATCCTACTGTCGAAGGCATGGGCCGATGCGCTCGGCAAAGCCGGAGTTCTCACCGCCGAAGAGCGCGAGCAAATGGAAAAGGGTCTGAGCTCCGTTGCTGAAAGCCTTACGACGGGCGTGTCGCCAGCGGTGTCCGACGAGGACGTCCATACCATGATCGACCGGATGCTGCACGCCGAGGTCGGCGATGTTGCGTCAAAGCTCCATACGGGACGAAGCCGCAACGATCAGGTCGCAACGGCCACTCGCCTCTGGACAATGGACGCGTGCGGCACGCTCGATTCCGCGATTCGTCTGCTTCAGCAGTCAATGATCGAGCAGGCGTCGGCTCATATGAGCGCGTTGATGCCATCCTACACTCATCTTCAGCGTGCACAGCCCGTTTCTGCTGCGCACTGGATGTTGTCGCATTTCTGGCCACTCGAGCGCGATCGTGCCCGGCTCGCGAATGTCGCACGCAACACCGCGGTGCTTCCGCTTGGCTCGGGAGCGATTGCCGGATCCGCCTATCCGATATCCCGCCTTCTGCTGCAGAAAAGTCTCGGTTTCACTTCCCTGTCGTCCAACAGCATCGACGCCGTTGGCGACCGTGACTTCGTCGCTGAAATGCTTTTCGCAATCGCACTGCTTGGCGCCCATCTGTCACGTCTCGCCGAGGATCTTGTTCTGTACGGGTCGAGCGAGTTCGGCTTCGTTCGTTTCGGCGAGGCTTTCACGACGGGCTCGAGCATGATGCCCCAGAAGCGGAACCCCGACGCGCTCGAGCTCGCCAGGGCCTCCGGTGCACGGACACTCGGCGATCTGACGACGCTGCTCGCCACTCTCAAGGGGTTGCCGAGCGGGTACAACAAGGACCTTCAGGACGACAAGCGGGCTTTGTTCAGCGCTGTCGATCTGATGACGCTCGTATTGCCCGCCGTGGCTGGAACATTGTCGGAAATCACGTTCGATGTAAAGCGAATGCGTGAGGCTGTGTCGAGCACGATGATGGCGACTGACCTTGCCGATTATCTGGTAGGGAAGGGAGCGACCTTTCGCGATGCCCACGAAGCGGTGGGTGCTCTTATCCGAGAGACAGAGAAGAGGGGCTGCGAGCTCAATGACCTGAAGCCCGAGATCTTTACTGCGGCCAATGGCTTGTTTGGCCCGGATGTGTCGGATTGGCTCGACCCGGTGGCGTCGATGGAGCGGCGCTCGGTTCCTGGAGGTACGGGCTCTGGAGCGGTGCGAAGTCAGCTTGAGGCGGCGAAGTCAGCGCTGCTATGAGACCTGCAAGCCAGACGTCGCCTGGGTTGTTAGAATATTATCTAACAACCCACGGTGGAAAAGAAAAACCCCGGGGATGAATTCCCGGGGTTTCTTCTTTATGGCAAGAATGGACTAGAAGCTGATTCCGAAGGTCACCGGTATGAACTGCGTGGAGAAGTTTTCGGTGAACACGTGATGAAAGCGAGCCTCGATGAATGTATTGAAGCCACTGAGTGGGAACGATGCGCCGATCCCGCCGTTGACTCCAAAGTCGGTCTCCTGGTCGATACCGGTGTCTTCGGCTTTCAGGCCGTAGATGCCGCCACCGCCTATGAGATAGGGGCGAATGCCCGTGCCGGGAAGACTGTACACGAGGTTTGCATTTGCTCCGATGATCCGGGTGTCCGGAACGCCGGGAAAGTCGTCCTTGGCGGAGAACTTGTTGTACATGCCGTCCACCCTTATCCCGATTGGACTGCCGTAGGAGGTAAATCCAAGGGAAACCGTTCCATTGAAACCCGTTGTCATGTCGTTGCCGAAATCGCCGGCGGGGATTGCGGCGCCAGCTGAGATGCCGAGGCTGACTGGCCTGGCCGATTGGGCGAGGCTGGTGGAGGCCGAAAGGGCGGTGGCGGCTACTGCGAGCGCCAATGAAATGCTTTTGATGTCCATAAGTATTGCTCCCTGCATGAGTTTGGTACTGTGAATTGTGTCTCGATACCCGAATGTTGGGTAGCTATTCAGTACCGCTGGGGAAGGGAATTGTTGCAAAAAGTGCGCATAAATCTGCACTTGAAATTATCTTTTTAGGATAGGATAATTAAATGGATGAGAGCATATACCGTTGCAACTGCTGCCATTACGCTAAGGGTGCCGGCCAAGTGGGGCGACAACACATTATCTCACCACTCGATCCCCGGAGTCCTCCACAAACGGCAGGGAGTTAGGCGCCGCCTGACGCCGCCGGCGATCGTAACTCTGTGTATCGCCCTCCTGCTCACCACCGAATTGTCGTTATCTCTCGCGAAGGCGGTAGAAATTTCCGCACACCTCGTACATACCGGTGGGGAATCAGCTGAATGGAGATTCAGCGAGAATGGATGGCTGAGACTGAACGTCGTCTCCATTGAGAAGGCTGTCATCGACCGGCTCGCCCAGGCTGTTGAGGTAACGCCTATTCCGCGACGCGGAAGACCCCCAAAATAGAATGGGGCGCCATGTGGCGCCCCATTCTGATGCGGCAAAGAAAGCTGGCGCGATACTGCGCTTCAGCTGCTCTTCGTGACGTTCTCGGCGGCCGGACCCTTCTGCCCTTCGACAATGTCGAACTCGACGGTATCACCTTCCGCGAGTGACTTGAAACCGTTGCCGGAGATCGCGCTGTAATGCACGAAGCAGTCCTTTTGCCCATTGTCAGGCGTGATGAAGCCGAAGCCCTTCGCATCATTGAACCACTTTACCTTGCCGGTCGTACGCATTCCTGCTCCTGGAAATAATCCCCGGCCGGCGAACCGGTCAGAGACAAGCTGGTGGCCAGTCCAGAAAATGAACTATGCCGAATGAAAAGCACTTGGAAACCCAAGCTGGGTCACCCAAGGGCTGGTTACAGGGGCAAAATTATACAACCAACCGGAAAGAGGGACAATAGACAAAATGTTCAAGTTTCCACGAGTCTCACATTTGTGATGTAGTACTCCGTTTCTGCAAAGCATGAGGTAGGCACTCCGCGGTGCTGCTCGTACGAAACAGAGACTCGTTTGCCAAGATTCTTTTCCAGCAGCTTCGCCATGGAATCGGACCGAACACTGAAGCGGAAGATCTCCGGCATCGCTCCCGGAAGGTTCGCCATCGCTAGCTCTCCCTCCCATGTCTTGCACAGCCATCCTTTCTTCGAAAGTTTCTGCACGTAGCCGGCTCGCTCCCCGTTGGAGTACGTGTAATTGAGCGTGATGGCAGCCCATGCCGCGGCCAGACCCAGAGGTATGAGCAGGACGGAAAGGAGTATCAGCAATCTCCAGTGGCGCTTCTTCCAACCCGGCTTCGATGCTGGTGGGACTGAGGTAACTGTGTCGTTCATGCAAGGCTCCGTTGATTAGCTTTAGTCCCTGGATGCAGAAAGATAGCAAATGACTTTCAGCCCGCGCCGCGAAACCGTCACTGTGGCCGTAGGCTCTGTCAATGTCGGCTCGGCTCACCCGGTGGTCGTCCAATCGATGACGAACACCGATACAGCCGACCCTCAGGCGACGGCAGCTCAGGTCGCGGCACTGGCGGACGCCGGCTCTCAGCTCGTCCGCATCACAGTAAACAACGAGCACGCAGCGGCAGCGGTTCCAGAAATCGCGTCCCGCCTCGCCGAACGGGGCATTCACGTCCCGCTGATTGGTGATTTCCACTATAACGGGCATCTTCTGCTCGCCGCATATCCCGACTGCGCACGGGCTCTCGCCAAGTATCGAATCAACCCGGGAAATGTCGGCACCAGGAGAAGGGATGAGAACTTCCAAACCATCGCCCGGATCGCCGCCGAGAATGGTAAGCCCGTCCGTATCGGGGTGAACTGGGGGTCGCTGGACCAGGACCTCCTCACTCAGATGATGGACGCCAATGCCGTTCTGCCGGAGCCGCTGCCGGCAAAGCATGTCTATATGGAAGCGATGCTGGAAAGTGCCCTTCGGTCGGCTGACCTTGCGGAGAGCTCTGGCATACCCCACGACGCCATCATCATCTCCGCAAAGGTGTCGGGAGTGCAGGACCTGGTCGAGGTCTACCGCCGTCTGGCCGAACGCTGTGACTTTCCCCTCCACCTCGGCCTGACGGAAGCAGGGCTGGGCTCAAAGGGAGTGATCTCGAGCACTGCTGCGCTTTCCATCCTTCTGGCGGAAGGGATCGGGGATACGATCCGGGTGTCGCTCACTCCCAGACCGAACGGTGACCGCACTGAGGAAGTGCAGGTTGCACAACAGATTCTGCAGTCGCTCGACCTCCGGCAATTCAATCCGCAGGTCACCGCATGTCCTGGCTGTGGACGGACGACTTCGACCTTCTTCCAGCAGATGGCGGAGGACATTCAGACCTATCTGAAGGAGCAGATGCCGGTGTGGCGAACGCGTTATCCCGGCGTTACCGACCTCAAGGTTGCGGTGATGGGTTGCGTGGTGAATGGGCCGGGCGAATCGAAGCACGCCAACATCGGGATCTCGCTGCCGGGCACGTTCGAAGACCCCAAAGCTCCGGTTTACGTAGACGGAAAGCTGATGCTCACGCTCAAGGGCGACAACATAGTTCCGGAATTTCTTGCAATTCTCGAGAACTACGTAGAGCAGCGGTATTCCGCAGTGCCCGCTCTCCCTCCTCGCGAGCCGGCAACCGTTTTAAACGGAGCGGACTAGCGCTCGCTCTCCAGCGCGGTTACGGCCGCGCGGAGCTCGGCCATTATCGGCTCCCTGAACCCGATTTCATCGAGCCGAGTGAGTACGGCACGGTACCACTTGACCGTGCCGGGCTGACCGCCGCTGAAGCGCGACCAGACCGAATTGGGATCCTCCGTCCTTCTCAGGTCGGAGAGTACCGAGTTCGCGTTGTGAACCTTGTCCGCGGCGCAGACCCAGCGGGCCTCGTCGTTCGCTTCCGCCAGCCGATGAAGGTAATCCTGCTTTCGCTGGTCGGACGAGAGCTCAACTCCATCGTCGTCGAGACGCCGATGCGTCACGCCCAGAACCATCGCCAGGACGTCGGCCCCGAATTTGTCCCCGATTCTCTGTGTAAGCATCTCGCGAGTGTATCCGTCGCGAACACAATCCTCGACGACGTCGTGGAGTATTCCAGCGACGACCGTCTTGTCGTCCCGGCCATACCGGCTGAGAATGACGGCCACGTTGGCCGGGTGCGTAAGGTAGGGAAGCTTCGTTCCTTTTCTGACCTGGCGATCGTGGTGCTTCGCGGCAAACGCGAAAGCGTGGTTGATCGTATCGCTGTATCCCGGGCCGGTCGTCAAGAAATACCTCCGAACCACTTCATCATGTTTTCGAGGCTGGCGCGATCCTCGTCCCCAAAGGCGCCGATCTGATCGGAATCGATATCGAGCACGGCAATCAGGTGCCCGGAACGATCGAAGACCGGAACCACGATCTCGGATCGGGAGCGCGCATCGCAGGTAATGTGACCCGGAAACACGGACACGTCGTCAACGATAACCGTTCGACCCTCTGCGGCAGCAGTGCCACACACGCCCTTGCCAAACGGAATTTCCAGACATCCCACTGTTCCCTGGTACGGACCGATCCGGAGCATCTTCTGCGGCTCCGCGACGCGGTAAAATCCTGTCCAGAGATGTCCGAACGCATGATGAATCAGCGCCGCAATCGTGGACATCCCGGCAACTGGATCGTCGATGCCCTCGAGTATATAAGAGGCCTGATTGCCTAGCTCCTGATACGCCTCCGCCAGCGACACGCCGCGAAGATCGACTGTCGGCTCAGCCATCACGACCGCTACCTGCGCCCACGAGTGCGGACCCGTCGGCCGTCCGACTCCGACGGGGTTTCGAGGGCTCATCGATCGCTTCGATTACCGGCAGGTCATCGTTCCAGAGCACGAGTCCGTGAATGCGCAGGTCCAGTTCGCGGAGATTTGCCACCGCTGTCCGGAGGTCGGATATGCGAGTATGTCCGATGCGGACACACAGAACGATATCAGGAGCCGGAATGATGGTCGCTCCGCGTCGTTTCACATAAGCCGTCGGAGCTGCGATCACGATCAGATCGTATCGCCGTTCCATCCGTGCGAAGTCTCCACGAATACGCTCGGCTGCCTCTTCCGTTGGTGCGCCGGCGCGTTGCGTCCCGCTCGGCAGAACATCGAGCCAGCGGTCACGTCCGATCGCGGTGTGCACTATTGCTTCGCCCCAACCAGCCGTTTCGGCTACAATGCCCGACAGCCCCGGATTCGACGGTATCCTGAAAACATGGGATACTGCGGATCTCGTCGGATCCACGTCAACGAGCAGAACACCTCGTGCTTCGTACGCTGCCGCAGCAGCGATATTCGAAGCGACTGTGGCGACGATGCCCGCATCGTCACCGGCAACGGTGACTATGGGAATGTTGGCTTCGGTAGCCGCGAGGTGCAGATAGAGCCTTCGATAGCTCTCGGAGATGACGTCGATCAGCGGAGGCCCCGACACGTCTGCCTGGCGCCGGCTTCGCTCGGCGACGACCTCGGCTGGTTCGATGACACTCAGCACACGCACACCAGTTACCTGTTCTGCTTCACGCGCATCCGAGACCGTCGGATTCCGAAGTTCCAGCAGGAAAGACGTGGCGAATCCCAGCGAGAGCGCCAGCACGAGTGCCGCTGCCAGCATGGCGAGCGGAGGCGCTCCGACGTTGGCGAGATCGCGCGCCTTCGTCGATTCACGATCGATCCGCTCGTTTGTCGCTCTCATCTGCGCGAGCGTGCGGACAGAGCCGGCGTAGGTGCGTTGATTCACGATGCGCTGGGCCATGTATCGAGCCGTATCCACGGCCGCCTGTCGAGCCGACGGCGCAGGGGGCGGACGCAGCCTCCCCAGTTGAGCGCGCAACGTCCCGCGCTTCGATTCCGCAATCGATTGAATGGATCGCCCTATCGCCGTCGCTCGAGACGTGAGAGCGACATAGACTGGATCAACCCCGCCTACCGTTCCAAAGGCATCACGCTCGCGCTCGATCTCGGTGAGCGAGTCGAGCAGCACCTGGACCTGCGGATCAGAGCCCATCACCGAGACCATCGCCAGAGCGCGGTAGGAAGAGGGAAGGGGCGCGTTGTCGGCGCGCTCGATGAGGCGATTGAGCACCGTCACTACCGCGGCGATTGATTCTCGCTGCGCGATCAGCTCCGGCGGGAAGGTGTCCACTACTGGTACAGACGGCGGAGCTACCAGGCGGCGTGCGACCTCGAGCATCGAGTCGGCGGCGGCGATGTCGGCTGCAGCGCGGTTGCGAATGGCCACTGTTCGCATTGAGTCGGGACGCACTTCCAATCTCGCCGTGACGGTCACCGCGGCTTTTGTGGCTTCCCGGGGAACGAGCACAAACGCGATCAGAGCGCCAACGAATACGAAACCCCCGACGATACCCATGATCGCCAGCCGGCGCGAAGCATTCCGCGACCGCGCCGACATCCACTGATAGTTCGGGCTGCTGAACGCGCGGTTCAATTGATTTTCAATGTTTCGACCGCCGACATGATGGCCAACACCGCCCGCTCCTTCTCTTTCGCTTCCACATCCAGGGTCATGCGCATGCCGATCCACTCACGGGGGAAATCTTCCGGGTCGATGAACTCCGCATGAAACCGCGGATTGCCCGCGTGCCACCCACCTTTCGGTGAAGAAATGTGCATCCACGGCTCACGCTCTCCCCACGTGCCGATGGCACGCGTAGTGGCCTCGTTCACCGACATGCCGTCGGGATTACAACGGTGATGATGGATGTCATAGATGAATCGTATACCCAGTCGCTCACAAAAAGGGAGCAGGACGGCGGGGGCAAAGAGTCGATCGTCGTTCTCCAGTGCGACCAGTGATCGCGCCGGCCCGTCCAGTCTCGTGACTGCAGCTTCCAGCCTCGACAATGCTTCCTCGGCGCCACCGGCGCGACCCCCAACATGCAAGGTCAGCGCCTCTGCTCCGACCAGCAGGGCCACACGCGCCTGGTGTCGCATCTCCTGAAGCGACGCATCGGCAACGCGTTCCGACTCCGAGTTCAATACCACGAACTGATCCGGATGAAAGCTGAGACGGATATCCAGTTTGCGTGCGCGAGCACCGGCTCGCCGGTATGCTCTCACGATTGCGACACCGTCGTCCAGGTCTGCCGGATCGTAGCCGCTCACCGGGTGTGTTGCCAGCGGCATGATCTGGCTGCTGATGCGAAAAGCGCCAATGCCGAGATCCGCGCAACGCTCGATTGCGGCTCCGAGTGCTTCGGCGTTCGACCTCACTATATCGGACAGGTATGCCCTGCGTGCATCGCCGGACAACGTGGAGACGTACCTGTGCGTGGCTTGCCTGAACTTGATGGGAGAATCGAGGAACTGGCAGCATAGCCCCCACCGCAAGTCACTCACGAAAAAACGGGAGCACCTTTCGATGCTCCCGCAATCCAGATCATCCCCGAAAACCGGGGCATGAGGCTACTGAACCGTGACCTGTCCCTTCATGTTCATCGCAAGGTGCGGCGTGCAGTTAAAAGGATAGTTGCCCGGCTTGATGTTGGCGAAGGAGACCGTGATGGACTCGCCGGCATTCATCTTCATCGCACTCGACAGCTGACCCATCTTCTCCGAGATATTCGCATCGAGCTGCGCCTGCACGTCTGCCGGAACCGTTGCGGGATCGAACGCGACGTTGTGCGGGCCGCCAGAGACCGTCGTGAACTTGATACCGTCGCCGGCCTTGACGATGATGTTGGCAGGCTCGAAGCGATAGCCCTGAGCGTCGCCGACCATCTTGACTTCGTGCGTGGTACCGGTGATGGCAGCCATCGTCGCCGATCCACCAGCAGGTGCGGGCATGGTGCCCGCTGGCATCGCGGGGGCAGGGGCAGCCATCGAGTCGACGCCAACGGCCGTCGTGTCGCCAGCATTGCTATCGCCGCCGGCGCATGCGCCGAGTACAATGGCGCTCGCAGCGAGCGCAGTTAGGTAAAACCGCATTTCTAAAGGCCTCCAAAGCCGTACTAGTCGAACTGGTGAGAATTTCGCTCCCGGTGAGAGACTCACTCAGGAGATTGTGAATTTATTCACAAACGTTACGAAAATCAACGAGGCAGGGCTCTTCGCGCCCCTCTGTTTCCTGCAATCCAGCCCCGAAATCCTCTCTGTGTCTCTGCGCGCTCGTCTTTCCCTCTGCGCTCTCTTGCCGTTACCGGAAGCTCATGATCAGATCGCGCCGGAGCTTGCCCGGATCGCCGACGTACGCAAACCGTATTCCCTTCATGTATCGTCTGGCGACACGCCTCACCGCCTCGGGCGTGACGCTCTTCAGCTCCTGCACAAATCTGTCGCCGGCCCGGTAATCCCCGCGGTACAGCTCCGCGCGCGCAATGAAGTCAGCTTGGGCGCCGTTAGTCTCGTTATCGAGGAAGTATTCGGTGAGGAACTGTTGCTCCAGGCGCTTGAGACCTTCCCGGTCTAGCAATCCCTCCTGAAGCTCTACTACCGCCGCACGCATAAGCTTCAGCGTCGTATCCGGCGAGGCCGTGGAGACGTAAAGCCCGCCGGCACTCGCGGCCCTGTCCAGAAACGGTGCGTGAACATCATAAGTGAGATTCTGCCGCGTCCTGATTTCCGCGAACATTCTGCCCGTCAATACTGAGGTCGCAATCCGCAGCGCCTGATAGTCATCACTGTTCGCCAGCGGCCCGCTGAAATATCCGACGATATAGTTGGTGGGAAGGGAGCGCTGTTCGATGACTACGGCTGGCTCTCTCTCGGGCAACCGGGCTGGAGGCGTCCATCGGTAGCTTCCCAGAGGCAGGGTAGCGAGCGTACCGCGCACCAGGCGCTCGACGCGTGCGCGGTCGACATTTCCGACCACCACGAGCATCATTCTGGACTTTATCAGGTGACTGTCGCGATAGTCACGCAAAGCTTTCGCGTCAATGGCGGATACCGACGCTTCGGTACCCGTTACCGGAATCCCGTAAGGATGGCCCGAGAACGCGATGCTGTCGGCCAGATACTCCGCCAAAGCATCCGGATCGTCCCGGCGCTGGCGGATCCCCGATAGTAACTGGGACTTCACCAGTGCCACCTCACCTGGATCGAGCGTCGGCTGCATGATCCGGTCGGCAAAGATGGCCCACGTCGAATCGAACACCGCGGTAGTCGCGCGGATGCCGAACATCGTCCAGTCATCCGACGCTTCCGTATCTATCTCGCTTCCCAGCCGGGACATTTTCCGGCGAAGCACAGCCTTCGGGTATTTCCTTGTTCCCCGCTCAGAAACCTCAAAAAGCAGGGGCTCTATTCCCGCATTCGCAGCGGTTACCTGCCGCGCTCCGCCGAGGAAATAGAGATTGGCCGCGACGACATTATTGGCAGTGCTTTCGCGCAGAATCACGCGAATGCCGTCGACCTCGAAGCTCGACGTCATGGTGGTCAGCACAGTGACGATTGCCAGCAGCATCAGTTGGCACCCCGGGCAAGCTCATCGGTCGTGAGCTTCAGCTGCTGCTTCACCTCGGGCGCGATGAGCACACCGGTTATGTGTGGCTTCCCGACTATGTACCGGGTGGCGTAGGCGCGCAGATCGCCTAGCGACTGCTTTGCCATGTTGTCTACATATCCCATGTAGTACTCGAGGCTCGCAACACTCCACCAGAAGCCAAGTGTATGGGCAAAGCCGGATGCCCGCTCGCGATCGAAAGCTGACGTAACTGCACGATGCGCCTTTACGGCTTCGAGTTCATCCGAATCGAAGTACCCGGGATCGTCAAACTTCTGAATCTCGGCCTCGAGAGCACTGATCGCTTTGCGGAGGTTCTCGGGTGATGTCTGTCCGCTGATGGTGATCGGGCCTACCTGGTTGAGCGTGTAATAGTTCACCACCAGCCCCTGCCACAAACCGGTGTCGACCAGCCGTTGCTGAAGTTTCGAGCCGGGGTCGTTGAGCACATCGGAGAATACGTCTGCTGAGTAAGTGGCGACTGGATCCTTCCCGACACTGGGACCTTGCCACTGTACGAACACCGTTACGGCACCGACGCCTGCCTCGACAATTACACCCTCATTCTTGGTCAATATCGGAATCGCCGGGACGGGATCCGCGATAAACGGATCAGCCCCTCTCGCCCAATTGCCCAGCTCCCTTTCCGCGATGGCGAACACTGCTTCCGGATTGACGTCGCCGGACACGATCAGCACCGAGTTGTTAGGCACGTAATACTTCCGCTGAATCGTCCGCATCTTCTCGGGCGTCGTGGTGAGTATGACAAGCCTGTCGCCGATCACGTTCTTGCGGCTGAAGTTGTCGGGATAGAGCCGCTTGTCCATTTCACGGGTAAGCTGGAAAAAGGGACTGGACTCGTTTCTGTCATACTCGCCGATTACCACTTGCCGTTCTCTCTCGAGCTCATCCTGCCTGAACAGCGGAGCCTTGAGGGCCGCCGCCAGAAACCGCACGCCGGCAGCGGTACTGTCGGCCGACACCGTCAGGTAGTAGTTCACTCGCTCTTCGCTCGTCGTGCCGTTGAAGACCGCACCCAGATCGCCGGCATGACCGACGAACGACTCCGGATCCGGAAATTTCGAATTCGAACGAAAGAACATGTGCTCGTACATATGGGCCAGACCCGCAAACTCAGGCGTCTGCGTGAATGATCCGTTCTTCACGTTCACTTCGATCGTCGCCAGTGGCACGCCATGATTCTCGACGACAATGACTTCTAGTCCGTTGGCAAGCACCTTCCGCTTGATGATCTTTTCGAGCTCCGCGCGCTGCGCCTGAACCGAGTTCGGAAGAACGAGCGATCCAAGGAGAGCGAACAGAGTGGCGAGCCGGACACGGGTGCGATTTCTTTGGGACATGCTGGTCAACAAGGGCCTCGATGATTGACGCTTACGAAAAACTAGCCGCTCGGCTCAACGAGTCACAGCTTAGCCGAGACGAGCTGCTTGCTCCATACACCACGTTTCGCATTGGCGGTCCCGCCGATCTCTTTTACCGCACGGCTTCCGCTGACGACCTCGCGAACGCCGTCACTGCCGCACGGAGTATCGGTGTCGAGTACTTCGTCCTCGGCCTCGGCGCCAACATTCTTGTGGGCGATAAGGGTTTTCGAGGGCTCGTGATCAGAAACGAGTCGAGTCATTTCCGATTCTCCGACGATGGAAAGCTTTGGGTCGAAAGCGGAGCGGTAGTAGCCGACATGATTCCGGAAGCAGTCGAACGCGGGTGGTCAGGGTTGGAGCACTACGTGGGAATTCCCAGCACGATCGGGGGAGCCGTCTGGCAGAACCTTCACTTCCTCGAACCTGAACCCGAACGAAAAAAGACGATGTTCATCGCCGACGTGTTCGAGTCATGCGACCTCCTGACCGAAGAAGGACATCGGCAGACAGTCGGCAAGGATCACATGGAATTCGGTTACGACACCAGCATCCTGCACACGCGCCGAGACACAGCACTGGCCGTCACCTTCCAGCTGTTGCCGGGGGATACGGCGGCGATGCATCGCGTCATGCAGGAGAACCTGAGCTGGCGAGGCGCACGGCATCCATGGCTCCAGTTCCACCCGAGCGCCGGTTCGATCTTCAAGAAGATCGAAGGGATGGGCGCCGGCCGGTTGATCGACCAATGCGGCCTGAAGGGCCACCGGCACGGTGGGGCGCAGATCTCTCACATTCATGCCAACATCATGGTCAACCTGGGAAAAGCCACCGCCCGCGATGTCCGCGAGCTGATGACCACTGCTCAAACGGCCGTGGAGCAGAAGTTCGGCGTGCGGCTCGAGACGGAAATCGGCTTCATCGGAGAGTTTTAGCGGGCAGGCTTTCCTGAGGTCTGGCCAACCACCTCTTCGACCTTCTGCGTCGCGGTTGTCCAGTCATCCAGCGCATCATCCAGTTTGCGTTTCAGAACCTCGAGCTCTCTGCCACTCTCGGATGCTCTCCGCTTTCCATCGATCGTCGTGTACAAATCAGGCTCGGCGAGAAGTGCGGTGAGCGCCACTATGCGCGACTCCAGATTCGTGACTTTGCGCTCGGCTTCTTCCGCCTTGAGTCTCGCATTGCGCGCCGTTTCCCTGTTCCCGTCACGCTTGTCCGCTTTTCGTTTGGTTTTCTGCTTCTCGTGAACCCGGCGCAGTGCTTCCTCCTCCGCTGCATTCACGGCGGCGGCGTGGGCCCTCTCGCTGCTGGCGATCTCCCACTCACCGAATGATCCCGCGAAATCAGTAATGCGCCGCTCGTGCAGCACCCATACGCGATCGACCAGTGCCCGCAATAGCTCCCGGTCGTGACTCACCAGGATGACCGTTCCGTCATACGCCTCGAGGGCATCTTCCAGGGCTTCAATGGATTCGACGTCGAGGTGATTGGTAGGCTCGTCAAGGATCAGGAGATTGGCTTTGGCCAGTACGATCATCGCCAGCGCGACGCGCGCACGCTCACCGCCGGACATCGTCGAAGCACTTCGCTGAACCTCGTCCCCCGAAAAGCCGAACCGCGCCAGGTGACTTTGCACCTGCCGCCTTTCCCAGAGCGGCCGAAGATCCGCAATCACCTCGTAAATGGGTCGGTCCATAGGAACCTGGCTCAGATCCTGTCGATAGTATGCGGCTCGTATCGACCCACCCAACCGCAGCTCGCCGGCTAATATCTCGCGGTCGCCGACCAGCGACCGTAGCAGGGTCGACTTACCGGTTCCGTTGGGCCCGAGCAGTCCGAGGATCTCTCCTCGTTTGACGGAGGCCGTGAAATCCTCGATGAGCACACGCTCGTCGATTCCGATGCTCGCTTCCTTGGCGACGACGACCTGATCGCCGCCCCGATCTGCGATCTCCAGTCTCAGGCCCATCGAACCATCGCTGCCGACAGGCGGGCTGAGACGCGGAAGGCGTGACAGCAGCTTTCTCCGGCCCTTCGCCTGTCGCGAGTTCTGTCCGGCGAGATTCCGCCTGACGTAATCCTCCTGGTCGGAAACGAATCTTTGCTGTTTGTCGAAAGCTCTTTGCTGCGACAGTCGCTTCTCTTCGCGCTGTCTGACGAACGATGCATACGACCCTGAGTAGGCGAACGCAGAGTCGCCCTCGAAGTGAAGAACGTGGTCGACGACGTTCGAGAGAAAGGCGCGGTCGTGACTGACAAGCAGGATCGTCTTGTCAGTGCTTCGGAGATAGTTCTCGAGCCATTGGGTCGTATCGAGATCGAGATGGTTCGTCGGCTCGTCGAGAAGAAGGACTTCCGCGGGACTCACGAGTTGCCTGGCAAGGCCGACCCGTCCTCTTTCACCTCCGCTTAGCTGAGTCAGCGGGCGGGTACGCGCCTCGACCGGATCGAATCCCAGCCCATGAAGCACCGCATCGACACGCGGCGCAAATGTGTATCCCCCCTCTCTCTCGAATCGCTCGAGGTCACGGTCGTAGCGAGCCAGCATTGCCGGGGTTGACGCCTCTCCCAGCTCACCGATCTGCATGCTCTGTTCGCCGAGTGATTGTTCGAGGGCCAGCAAGTCGGAGAACTGGCCGGCTGCGGCAGCCCAGACCGTATCCGCTTCGCCAAAATCACGGTGCTGCTCCAGTAGTGACACACGCAAACCGGGTTGCTTCGAGATTACGCCGAAGGTCGGACGCTGCTGCCCGGTAATCAGCTTGAAGAGAGTTGTCTTTCCCGTCCCGTTTCTGCCGACGATCCCCCACCTCTCCCCCTTTGCAACGGTGAAGGTGATGTCGCGGAACAGTGTCGTGGCTCCAAACTGGACTCCGGCGCCCGATACCGAGATCTGGGTCAAACCGCGGACGCTCTCTCACAGGCATCGAGACAGCGCCCTACCGTGGAGACATCATGATCGCCCATATGGCCGATCCGGAATGTCGTGTCACGCAGCTTCCCGTAACCCCCGCCAACGCGAATTCCGAAGGCAGCAACTGCTTCGACAAAGGCAGATCCGGGAATGGACTCCGGCAGCTGGATCGTGGACACGGTCGGAGATTGCGACCCAATGGGTGCAATGTTGCGCCAGCCGTGGCCTCCGCGATTCATCGTTGCGAGCCATTCCTGGGTAAGAGCCGCCATTTTTCCGTGTCGCCCCCACCGGGTCTCGATCCCCTCCGCCTCAATCGACTGCAGCTGCATCTCGAGGGCGTAAAAAAGAGAAATTGAAGGAGTGGACGGCACCTGGCCCTGTTGGAGATACTCCTCCATCTCGACGATGTCGAAATACACACCGCGCGCGGGAGCCTGGTGCGCGAGGCTCACCATCTCCGGAGAAGCGACGGCGAAAGCCAGTCCCGGTGGGAGAGCCAGCGCTTTTTGAGATCCCGTCAAGACGTAGTCCAATCCCCACTCATCGAATCGGAGCTCAGCCCCACCGACTCCGCTGACGCTGTCGATCAGACAAAGAACTCCCGCCTCATGAGCGGCGTCCGATATCGAACGAATTGGGTTCAGCGCGCCTGTCGACGTCTCGGAATGAACAACCGTGATTGCCCGGTATTTGCTGCGTGCCAGGAATTCCCTCAGTACCAGCGGTTCGTGGACGTCTCCCCACGCTACCTCATACCGATCGATATCGCGCCCGCACTGCTCCGCAATACGAGCGAACCGCTCCGAAAACGCCCCGTTCACCAGGCAGAGAATTCGTCCCGGGGGAACACACCGGACAGCGGCCTCCATCAATCCGGTCGCCGAGGAGCTGGTCACATAGACCGGACGCGACGTCTGAAAAATTCCTTTCAGGCCCGATTGAAGCGTGGCGAACAGAGATTCGAATGCGGTGCTTCGGTGCGGGATCATCGGCTTCGTCATCGCTTCGAGAACTTCTCTCCGAACTTCCGTGGGACCGGGCACGAAGAACGTGCCAAACCCGCTTTCTCTCATCCCAGTACCAGCTCCTGTAGTTCGTGAAAGCTCGCGACCGATGCGTCCGCGCTCCGGACGACCTCTGCACGCGTCACCACGCCTGTAAACGCGATGAACCAATCTACCGCGGGCCTCATCTCCAGGTCGGTCATCCCGTCACCGACTGCAGCTATACGCCGTGGTAGCGCGAGTGTCTCGGCAACTGTCCGCTTGCCGTGCTGGCGAGTCAACGGTGACGTTGCATCGTGACGGACAAACTCCCCCGCGGAGTCGAACAAGAGTTCGACAGCGTGTACATCCGCATCCGGAACGCCGAGGTGCTTCGCCAGCGGCAGGACGGCGTTTAGTATTCCCCCGCTTACCATGACTGGACGAATGCCCGCTGCTTTCAGCGCGCCGATCACTTCCCCAGCGCCCGTGGAAATGGAGCCGAGGTAGGCCTCTGCAAGCTGCTCGACGTCAATGCGAGAGGGACGCACGGCGTCGAGGCGGCGCGAGAAAATTACCTCCAGTGTTGCCTTGCCTGACATTGCAAGCTCGGTCAACCCTGACACGAAGCTCGACACCTCCGGCCCTTGTCGCGCTGCCAGCCAGTCTATTCCCTCGATTGTCGTTATCGTGGAGTCGACGTCGATGATGATGGCCCGGATATCCTTCACAGAATGTTGCCGGGCGCCATGATTCCGAGGGGATCGAGCTCGCGTTTAACCGCACGCATCACTCCGATCTGAATAGCGCTCATCTGCAGCGGCAGCCATTTTCGCTTGAGCTTGCCGATGCCATGTTCGGCGGCAATGGTACCCCCCATCTCGATGATCCGATGAAGCGTTTCCTCGATCACCCGGTCTATTGCAGCAAGCTCCGCCTCGTCGCGTGCGAGAAAGTTCTGATGTGGGTGCCCGTTGCCGGCGTGCCCGTAGATCACCGGCTGTTCGATACCGTGTCGTTCAGCCACTTCGCGCGCAATTCCCAGGGCTGCGCCGAATCGGCGGTAGGGAACCGCCCAGTCAGTCGACACCTTGCGCCCTCCAGTCGCTCGATACGCTGAGCCTCGTTCATTCATCGTCGATGGAACCGCATGCCGGATTCGTCTCGCGAGACGGAGCTCTCCATCTCCCTGAAATACGCGTACATCACTCCCGGCTGTGAACTGCTCACCCAGTTCGATCCATCGATCCAGCACTTCGTCGTCTTCCGCCGTTTCCTGCTCCACATAGACCATTCCAGCCGCATCGGACGCCCAGTCCACTCGTTCGTCAGCCGATTTCGCAATGGCGACTGCGAGTGAGTCGAAGTATTCAATGCATTGCGGGGTGACGACAGGTGATTCGCGTGCCGCCAGGATGAACTTCACCGCATTCTCTTCCGACGCGAACGGAAATGCAATGCCGGTGACTTCTCCCGGCATTGGCACCAACGCCAGTTCAGCTTCAACGACCATCCCGAGTGTACCCTCACTACCGATGAACCAGTCCACAGGATCATGCGCCAACGCATAACCAACTGTGTTTTTCTCGAGGACGGTACGCTTGAGCTCCAGGATTTCTCCGGAGGCCAGCGCCACTTTCAGAGCCCCGATGTGACCTCGAGTTGCACCATATCTGAGCGACCGTGCGCCGGATGCATTGCATGCGATTGCCCCGCCCACGGTTGACTCGTTTTCGCTTGTTGGATCGGGAGGGAAGAGCATTCCCTCCGCGGCTGCGGCACGTTTGACGTCGCCGAGCAGGGCGCCGCACTCGACACGCATGGTGAGTTGCGAGCGATCGATGTCCAGTATTCGGCCGAGGCCTCTCGTCGAAACGAGAACACCATGTCCTGTGATCGATGCGGCTGTTGTGCTGGTCTGTGCCCCCGCGGGAGTGATCGGGGTTCCGGACGTCGAGGCCTCTTTCAACACCGCCTGCAGCTCTTCAAGCGATTCGGGACGGGCAATGGCATCCGGGACCATGACGAGCCCCGAAGCATCGCTGCTGTACGCTTGTCTTATCTCGGGATCGGTGGAGAGATCGCGGCTCACACGTTGTCGAAGCAGACCACGGCTGCCGACATCACGTCCGGCAGCGAGAGTAGTGAGTTGCGGATTTCCTCTCCGATCTGGCCGTCCACTGACACTGCGGCGAGCGCCTGTCCACCCTGCGCCAGCCGCGCCTGGTGATATTCGGCGATGTTGACGCCAGCCTCGCCCAGCAGCGTTCCCACGCGTCCGATCACTCCCGGAACGTCCCGGTTAGTGAGTATGAGAAGCGTGCCACGTGGCTGAATATCCACATGGAACGACCCCACGCGCGTCAGTCTTGGTACGCCATTCGTTGGAGCGATGCCGGCAACGGCAATCTCACGCATGCCGCCGCTCAGGCGCACCTCCACGGCATCAGGATTTTCAAGGCTGCTCGTCTCGACTACCGACAGATCTACGCCCCTTGCAGCGGCGAGCGCTCTTGCATTGATAAAATTGAGCCGCTCTCGATCCATCGCGCCTTCGAGAACGCCCATTGCCGCAGCTGCGAGAATTGCGCTCGACGCGCCGAAGAGCGCAGGGCCAAGCCGCACGTCGACTCTCTGTATCTCGCGCGTGTCCTGACTCGCGAGGATGGCTCTGCCCACTGCGGCCGCTCTCTGCGTGAGAAGGAGTGCGGGTTGAACCTTTTTCCATTCTCCGCCTTCCACCGCAGCCGCGTTTATCGACTGAAAGAGCTCGCCGCTGATGAGCGCATCGCGCACTGCTATGCAGACATCCACAGCGACGTTCCGCTGCGCCTCCGCAGTCGAGGCGCCGATATGCGGAGTCAGAAACAGGTTCGAGACTTTTCGAAGAGCATTGTCGGCAGACAGCGGTTCCCTGGAAAACGCATCGACCACACCGCCGCGAAGATGTCCACTCGTCAGCGCTCCAGCGAGAGCTTCCTCATCCACGATTCCGCCCCGCGCCATATTGACCACCACCGCGCCGGGCTTGAGCCTCGCCAGCTCCCGTTTCCCGATCATCCCCCGCGTTTCATCGGTCAGCGGAGTATGAAGCGTCAGAATGTCTGTCACTTCCAGCAGATTATCGAGCGTTTCGACGCGGCGCGCGTGCAGCGTCTGAAACCTTCCTTGCGATATGTACGGATCGTAGGCCAGCACCTCCATTCCGAAGGCTGCCGCACGGGTGGCAATTTCTCCGCCAATTCTGCCAAGCCCTACTATGCCAAGAGTCCGTCCCTTTAGCTCCGATCCCAGGAGGTCGGACCGGTCCCACAATCCCCCACGCATCGACGCGTCCGCGCGCGGCAGGTGCCGCAGCATTCCGATAACGACTCCAAAGAACAGTTCGGTAACCGCAATCGTATTACCCGCCGGTGCATTTATCACCGCGATGCCGAGCCTCGTGGCTACGTCGAGCGCAATGTTATCGACACCGACTCCGGCGCGGCCGATGACTCTCAGTTTGGTGGCACGCTCCAGCAGCTCAGCGGACATGCGTGTCGCACTGCGACCGACGATTGCCTCGTACTGATGAATGCGCGCCAGAAGCTCTTCAGCCGGAAGAGTCGGGACCTCGTCCACCGTGATCCGCGGCTCGGCCGCAAGCAGCGCTACTCCGTCAGCGTCTATCTCATCCGTAACGAGAACTCTAAGCGCCACGTTGGGTCCTGTCGCAGGTCGGCATTCGGCAAGCTACCCCGGCTGGCTTCCAGCGCCAAGCGGCATCGATGCTACCTGCCGGACCAGACCTTCCATGTCGCTTCATCGAGACCCACGGTCAGCTGATTACCAGTGCGAACGAGCGGAATCCGCAGCAACACTGGCTCATCTACCAGTTTGTCGAGCCAGCTCTCGTCCGACATCCGCGCGTGTCTCAACCCAAGCTCCTGGAATACTTGCGACGTCGAATCAATCAGCGCTCCAATGCCAAACTTCTGGGCGAAACGCCGGAGCTCGCCCAGTGACGCCGCTCGTTCATCGAGATCGACGAAGTGAGTCTTGATTCGCCTTTCCGAAAAAAACCGCAGAGCTTTTCGTGTGTCTGCGTTCTTCCGCACGCCGAATATCTGTACTTCCATTGCGCCTGATGAGATTGAAACGCTTACTTGGAATAATGCCGGCCCGTCTACCCATGCGGCGTCCACGCGTGAGCTCTGAAATATGAGCGCACCGCAGTTCTCGGCGGCATGGTGGCTGCCTGGACCTCATGCGCAGACCCTGTGGGGCAAGTTTTTCCGGCGGCAGCCTCTCCATGCGACTCGTGTTCAGCGCCTGGACACACCGGACGGTGACTTCCTCGACATTCATCACATCGACGCTGCGCCCGGCGCTCCGCGCCTCGTGCTTCTGCACGGACTCGAAGGTACGATTCGCTCTCATTACCTGCAGTCGCTGCTTGGAGAAGCGAAGCGAAGAAGATGGGGAGCAAGCGTGCTCATTTTCCGGTCCTGTGGACCAGAGATGAATCGGACACGCCGCTTCTACCACTCCGGAGAAACCACGGACCTCGCGTTCGCCCTCGAGACGATTCTGATTGAAGTGCGCGAATCACCACTGTTGCTCGCCGGCGTATCGCTTGGTGGCAATGTTCTGCTGAAGTTTCTGGGGGAAGCAGGCCATCCGGTGGATCCGCGACTTGTCGCAGCCGCCGCTGTGTCCGTTCCGTTCGATCTGAGCCGCGGCACACACTACATCGATCGCGGCTTCTCCCGTGTTTACCAGCGACACTTTATCCGCTCCCTCAGTCGGAAAGCGAGGGCAAAGCTCCAGAACTTCCCCGACCTTGTCGACTTGCGACATTTCGGCTCCATTAGAACGATGCACGACTTCGATAACCGGCTCACCGCGCCCGTCCATGGATTCGAGAACGCCGACGACTACTACGCTCAATCCAGCTCATTGGGGTGGCTCGCCAGAATTAAAGTCAATACGCTACTATTAAGCGCGGTCGATGACCCGTTTCTTCCTCCACCAGTACTCGATGAAGTCCGGGACGTGGCAAGGAAAAATCCTGCGCTGCATCTGGACTTCCCGCCGCACGGCGGGCACGCCGGATTCGTGGGGGGACGGAATCCATTCAATCCCATCTACTACATTGAGCGCCGCGTCGGTGATTTTCTTGCAGAACAGCTAGCGGCTGCTTCGCCACAGAACTGAATGGAGGTGTTTCTCACTATGCGTCAGACGATTGGCAAGGGAATAGCAGTTCTCATCATGGCCGGCGCAATTGCCGGCTGCACAACCGCTCGCTCGAGCTCGAGTTCGAGCGATGACCACTCGCCTGAGAGCCATGCTTCCGCTCCAGCTGGATCAGTCGCCGTACAAGCAGGCGCCGCAATCCCCGCCGGCGCTGAAACGGCTACTGCCCGCCTCGGCGCTTCGTCACGCCACGGAGAGTACGTGATGATCAAATCCGGGTCCGACAGCCTTCGCGCATGGGTGGTCTATCCGGAACGGAAAACCAAGGCCCCGGTGGTAGTGGTCGTCCACGAGATCTTTGGCCTCTCCGACTGGGTGCGCGGGGTTGCGGACCAGCTCGCGGCTGATGGCTTCATCGCCATAGCCCCCGACTTCCTGACGATGAAGCAGATTCCGGCAGGTCCCGACAGCATTCGCACACGTGCCATCAGCACTACCATCCGTACCCTCGAGTCCGAGTTCGTTCAGCGCCAGATCACCGCGGCCGCACAGTACGCAATGGCGCTTCCGGCTGCGGAACCGCGATACGGTGTCGTCGGTTTCTGCTGGGGTGGGTCGGCTTCGTTTCAGCATGCGGTTCATTCCTCAAATGTCGGAGCATCAGTGGTCTACTACGGAGCTTCGCCAGCTGCCGCGACTCTGGTATCCGTCAAAGCACCCGTTCTCGGCCTCTACGGCGGTAACGATGCGCGCGTGAACGCGACGATTCCTCCAGCTGACTCGGCCATGAAGGCTTTGGGGAAGACTTACACTCACCACATCTACGAGGGAGCGGGACATGGTTTCCTTCGACAGCAGAGTGGAGCGAATGGCGCGAATCTTCTCGCTGCGCAGCAGGCATGGCCGGCGACAATAGCGTGGTTCAAGCGTCATCTGGGTGCGTGAAATGATCTGGCGACTGGTGTATCTCATCGTATTTCTGGCCGGCCTCGCACTCGCAGTACATGCGATGTTGCTCGGAGTCGAACGGTGGCGGAGAAGAAATTCCATCCGCTCGTCACCGGTATTCAATCCTCCTACCGCAGCCGCACTCGCGATGGGGTTCGGATTGACCGGGTATCTGTTCACGACACACTCCGCACTCTCATGGCTCTGGATTGTCGTACTGTCGTCCGCGATCGGGGCGGCAGCCCTCAGCGGGATGATAGTGCTGATGGCGAAGTGGGCGCTTCGGCCGGCGGCCGGTATCGGTGACAGTGCAGACGAGCATATCTATGGTCAGATCGCAACGGTGACACGTACCATCACCGCGGAAAATCCCGGAGAAATTACCTACACGGCATTTGATACGACACGAATCATCGAAGCCCGTAGTGCGGACGACTCCATCATTCCAGAAGGCACCGAAGTGGTGATCGAAGATGTCGAGGATGGCATCGCTCGTGTGGAGCTCTGGTCAGTGGTGGAACAGCGGCTCTAGACCAGCGAACCCTCCTACATGGCGTAGAGCCGGAGCCATTCCGGCCAGTTGCCACTCAATTCGAAGAAATCGTCATGATAGGTAAGACCTCTTCCTTCCAGATACTCGACGATTTCACCGATCATGTCGTCTGACGGCAAAGGTCCAATAGCAACAAGGTCTGCTTCTACCCGGAATTCTGCATCGGTGAGGTTGAATCGCTCGTCGAGGTCGCTGCGGACGAGCTCTTCGCGCTCGAAAGCGTGCTTTCTGATGAACACCGACGGAAGTCCAGAGGGGACATGAAGAGGCATTGGGTTTCGATTAGTGGACGCGGGTGCCGCTGAAAATCAGCCGATCGACATTAGCTTGAATGCATGTCAGGAACTCCGAGATCAAGTTCGTACGAAGCTGATTTTGACGTTCTCGTCGTTGGCGCGGGGCACGCCGGGAACGAAGCGGCCGTAGCCGCCGCCCGTATGGGCATGAATGTCGGACTCGTCACGAGCTCGCTCGAGACCATCGGTCAGATGTCCTGCAATCCGGCCATCGGTGGTGTAGCTAAAGGAACAGTAGTACGCGAAGTGGACGCGCTCGGCGGGATCATGGGCCGCGCAACCGATCTCTCTACCGTTCAGTTCCGGATGCTCAACCGTAGCAAGGGGCCGGCTGTGTGGGCGCCACGCGCTCAATGCGATCGCGGACTGTACAGACGAGCGGTGCGGTCACTGATCGAGCAACACCCTGGGATTCACACCATCCAGGGAACGGTGGCACGACTGATCATTCACGGCGCTCACGCAGTGAATGGACTCGAGACACTGGAAGGCCGAAGATTCAGTGCGCGTGCCGTGATTATCACGACCGGTACTTTCCTGCGGGGACGAATCCACATTGGAACCGAGACGAGCCTTGCGGGCGGCAGGGCAGGGGAATCTTCGGCCACTCATCTCGCCGAGCAGCTCGAACAGGCGGGCCTGACCGTCGCGCGATTCAAGACCGGAACACCCCCGCGAATCGATGGACGATCGGTTGACTACTCCAGGCTCCAGCGACAGGAGAGCGAGCTGGACCAGTTTGACTATTCCTGGTCGCATTTCTGGCTAACTGCCCGAAAAACTGAGATTGGCCCTCGGCATCCAGATCAGCTTCCATGCTGGATTGGGCATATCGATGGGACAGCACGAAAAATCATTGAGCGGAACATCGAGCGTTCCGCCATGTATGGGGGAGCCATTACAGCACGCGGGCCGCGCTACTGTCCTTCAGTTGAAGACAAGATCGTCAGATTTCCTGACGCCGAGCGGCATCAGATATTCCTCGAGCCGGAGGGACACGATACGGCAGAGCTGTATGTGAATGGATTGTCGACGTCGCTGCCGGCTGCCGTGCAGCTCGAGATCCTTCGGACAATACCCGGTCTCGAAGCGGCAAGAATGAATCGGGCGGGCTACGCGATCGAGTACGACTACTACCCACCCACACAGCTCGACTCGGCATTTCAGGTAAAGGCCATTCGCGGACTGTATTTCGCGGGACAGATCAACGGTACGACTGGCTACGAAGAAGCCGCGGGCCAGGGAGTGGTGGCGGGATTGAATGCGGCGCTCGCGACACTGGAGCGTGACCCGCTTGTGCTAGGCCGGGAAACTTCCTACATCGGCGTTCTCATCGATGACCTCGTGACCTGCGGAGTCGATGAGCCTTATCGCCTGTTCACGTCGCGATCCGAGTTCCGCTTGACAGTAAGGCAGGACAACGCACTTGGTCGCCTTGCAGACATCGGCATGCATCTCGGGATCTACGACGCGTCAGAGAACGAAATCATTGAGCGTAGGGTGCATGACGAGGAACTTGTTCACGCTGTTGCTGCCGAAACCAGCATCACTCCCGCGCAGGCAGCACCACTTCTGAACGCCGCTGACAGCACAGCCATCGAACATGCCGTCAGGATTGTAGAACTGGCGCGCCGCCATGGCATAGCCCTGGATGATCTATTTGAGGCTGCTGGAACAGAGCTGGCAGTGTCCGCGGACGCAATGTTATCTGCCGAACTGGAGATAAAGTATGCGGGCTACTTCGAGCGGGAGAAATCTCAGGCGGAACGCATGCGGCAGATGGGTGACTTTCGCATCCCGGCCGGCCTTCCGTATTCATCCATGAATTCTCTCTCGATCGAAGCACGGCAGAAGCTGGAATCCATCCAGCCGGTAACCCTTGCACAGGCAACGCGCATACCTGGCGTCAGCCCCAGCGATATTCAGAATCTCGTCATCGAAATAGAGAAGGGACGACGACTGGAGACGCTCGTCTAGCCTGCAGCCGGCTCTTTGCTTCTGCCGCTATGCCATTGCAGAAGAATTACGGCAGTCGCAATCAGAGCGCCTCCGATCAGAGTTCCCCCGGTGAGCTGTTCTCCAAGAAGAGCCATTCCAAATAGTGCTGTGAAAAACGGTTCCACGGTCGCAATGATTCCCGTACGCACAGGGCCGACTCTGCGCAGGCCGGCCAGAAGAGTGCAGAATGCGACGACAGTACAGACCCCCGACATCAGGAATACATAGCCCCAGACTCTCGGCGTCGATGGAACCTGGAACTGTCCTGTGATCAGGCTCGCCGCCAGAAAGCCGGCCGCGACTCCCGATACGAGAAAGAATGTGGACGCCATCGGTGGAACGCCTTGCTGCGCACTGTGAATCGCCGGAAGGTAGAGTGAATAGAGCACAGCGGTGCCAAGTGCGAGCAGCACTCCGATCGGATTTAGAGATTGGACCGATGGGGCTCCTACCATCACCGAGATTCCTATCATGGCAACTGCCAGCGCGACAACGCGGGCCTGAGTGAGTTTTTCCTTGCCCCTCAAGGCGGATGTAATCGCAAGCCACGCGGGATAGGTGTAGAACAGGAATGCCAGTGGAGCAACAGGCAGGTAGTCGAGGGCCAACAGCGAGAGATATGTGATTGACGCCTGAGCGAGAGCACCGATGAGTGCCAGATGCCATAACTTCCCACGCCGAACGGGGGCACCTTCTTCGCGCCGTTTCAGAACGTAGAGAAAACCGGCTGCAAGCAGATAGCGCCATAACATCGCCGGAATCAGGGGCAGCCCCGCCCGAGTCGTGAGCAGCGACAGGGCGCTGAGAGATCCGAAGCTTGCGGCAGAGATTACGATCAGGACTGTTGCACGCGCTGTATCGGTGCCTGCAGAATGCATTGTGCGAATTTACGACCGAAAGGCCGAGGGGCTGTGTGCCGTTTCAGAGTCTGGCCTGTAATTCCTTTCGAGCCCATTTTTTCACATTCTCCAGCGCGAGGCCTCACCAAAACGTGACTTCCTCCACTTTCATCGACCTCCCCGCCGTCCAGCGCCAGGGCGAAGACCCATCAAAGGACCTCGGGTTCGGGTCAGAGACAGCGACTGGCAGCCAAAAGCGTCTGATAAACCGAGACGGTACCTTCAACGTCAATCGTTATGGTCTGCATCCATTTCGCGCGCTCAGTATTTATCACTGGTCTCTTTCCGTATCGTGGCCGCGTTTCCTGGGGTTTCTGGTTGTTTCGTACCTGGCGATCAACTCGATTTTCGCGTTCGCCTATCTTCTGTGTGGACCTCTTGCTCTTCAGGGACCGCCTCCGGAAACGCTGGGAGGAGAATTCGCGCGTGCGTTCTTCTTCAGCGTGCAGACCTTCGCGACGATTGGCTACGGACAGATTTCGCCGGCAAGTATCCCGGCGAATATTCTGATGACGCTCGAAGCATTGATGAACATCGTCGGAGTAGCTCTCGCCACGGGAATGGTGTTCGCTCGTTTTTCGAGGCCAACCGCAAAAATTCTTTACAGCCATCAGGCGATTGTGGGGCCTTATCGCGGCGGAACGGCCCTCGAGTTCAGAATCGCGAACGCGCGAACCGGTCAGATAATCGAAGTGGAGGCGGAGGTGATAATGAGCCGCCTTGAGCCGTCAGCAAATGGCACGGTGAGGAAATTCCATGATCTCAAGCTGGAGCGTACGCGAGTGACCTTCTTCCCCCTTAGCTGGACCATCGTGCATCCGATCGACAACGAGAGTCCACTTGCGGGATGGACGCGTGAGGAGCTCAACAACAGCCACGCTGAGCTGCTGATACTGCTTTCCGGCACGGATGACACGTCATCGCAGACCGTGCATTCGCGCTCTTCTTATAAAGCCGACGAGATAGTGTGGAACGCCGAGTTTGAAAGCATCTTCCGGCGTAGCGCGAAGGACGGGATCCTCGGGATGGATGTCGGAAGACTTCACGAGATCAGGAAGCTCGATGACCTCCAGACCAGCGCCTGACAAATGGGTGTGCAAGGAGCGGCTTGGCGCGCGTCTACTTCTGATATCAATCTAACAACGGACTGAGAAAATGAAAGCCACGACCATGTTTCTTTGTTTGGCGCCGTTCCTCTTTTCGGCGCCATTATCAGCGCAGAATAGCGCCACTATAGTGGCAATTCCGTGGATTTCGGTGACATCAAGAGGTGAGCTGAAGGTTCAACCCGACAGGGCTTCGATACACGTAAGCGTTCAAACCAAGGCCTCGACAGCAGCCACCGCATCGACTGAGAATGCCCGGAAACAGAAGGCCGTTATCGACGCAATTCGCGCTCTGGGTGTAGCTGCTGGAGACATCTCTACGATCGGCTATAACGTGTATCCAGAACAGCGTTATCAGCCGGATCGAGAGCCCATCATAACTGGATACAACGTGACCAATACGGTATCGGTGGAAGTGAAGACATTGTCGCAGGTAGGGCCGGTAATCGACGCTGCTTTGGCCAAAGGCGCGAACATGGTCACCTCCCTGAATTTTTTCTCGTCGAATACAGATGCAGCTCGTCGAGACGCCATCGGTCTTGCCATTCAGAAGGCGCGCTCCGAGGCGGAAGCGGCAGCCCGCGCCGCGGGAGGAACACTGGGAGAGCTTCTCGAGATCGGCATTGGCACTTACCTCCCACCGCCGCCTAGACCGATGGAGATGCTACAGGCGAGGGCGGCAATTGCTGACCAGGCCGCCACGCCTATCAACCCTAGCGAACAGACATTAGCCGTAGATGTAAGCAACTCGCTGGCGTTTTGTTGGTTCAGCCAGATAGGATTTTTCACGTGACACGTTGATCACCACTGCCACGAGATAAACTGGCGCGATAAATTCTCCCGACTGATTTCACGGGGCGAGGTGGGACGAGTCATTGCAGTCGCTAACCAGAAGGGTGGCGTAGGGAAAACGACAACGGCAGTAAACCTTGCCGCGAGTCTCGCCGCAGCCGAACATCGCACGCTTCTGGTCGATGGCGATCCGCAGGGCAACGCCACCAGCGGGACCGGAGTCGTAGCAGAAAGCGGCCGCACCCTCTACGAGTTGTTGATCAAGACAATCGACGTCCCGCAGGTGATCAGGTCGGCGGTTCAGTTCGCACAATTGGACGTTATTCCGGCGACTCCCGATCTTGCAGGCGCTGAAGTTGACCTGATAGAGCGGGAGAACCGAACGGGAGCGATGCGCGAAGCGCTGGCGCCAGTGCGCGATGCCTACGATTTCGTGCTTATCGACTGCCCCCCATCCCTCGGGTTACTCACACTCAACATGCTCGGAGCGGCAGACGCCGTTCTGATTCCCCTTCAGTGCGAGTACTATGCTCTCGAAGGTCTGTCCCAGCTATTGAATACCATTCACCGGATACAGCACAGTGTGAATGAAAGTCTCACTATCGCGGGCGTGCTCCTGACAATGTACGACGCCCGGCTCAATCTTTCACGCCAGGTCGCGGCCGATGCACGCGACTATTTTGGTGATACCGTATTCGATACCGTGATTCCCCGTAACGTGCGGCTCGCAGAAGCTCCGAGTTTTGCAAAGCCAATAATTGTATACGATATTGGTTCGATAGGAGCCAGGTCGTACATGAGCGTAGCACGCGAGCTGATTATTCGATCCAACGCAAGGATTGATCAAAATGCCTCCTGAAAAACCGGCCCGGCGTCTTGGCCGCGGGCTCGATGCTCTGTTCAATACTCCACCGCTTCCGAAGGAAACGTATGCAGAGGAGTCCGCCCTGCGGGATATTAGCATCGATCAGATCAGCGCCAACCCATTTCAGCCTCGTAAGAGCTTCAAGCCGGCGGAGCTCTCCGAGTTACAGGGAAGTCTTCAGTCGTCTGGCCTTCTCCAGCCCATTACCGTCCGGCCCAGTCCGAAAGGGAGCGGATATGAGCTGATCGCTGGTGAAAGACGACTCCGCGCAGCGGCTAACCTCGGATGGCCAACTATTCCGGCAGTCATCAAGGATCTCAGCGATCAAGAGATTCTCACGCTCGCCCTGGTAGAAAATCTTCAACGCTCTGACCTGAATCCGATCGAGGAAGCCGAAGGATACGGACAACTGATCCGGGACTTCGGCTACACTCAGCAGACTGTGGCCACGATGGTTGGCAAGGATCGATCGACCATCGCCAACGTGCTCAGAACCCTGAACCTCCCTGCGGGAGTCCGGAGGCTGCTTCAGGAAGGCGAGCTCACTGCAGGCCAGGCCCGTCCTCTCCTCGGCCTTGAAGACCCGGCTCGCATCAGCGCACTCGCGAGGGAAATAGTTGAGAAGGATCTGAGCGCCAGAGAGGTGGAAAGGAGAGTCAGAGAATCAGCGCCGGGTGGCAAGAGCCAGGGACGGGGACGCCCGAGAAAAGCCGACGCACGACCTCCCGAAGTACGTAGACTCGAACAGGCGCTCAGAAAAAGACTGCAAACTGATGTCACCATCTCGGTGCGTATAGACAATCGCGGAACCATCGCAGTAGAGTTCTATTCCCCAGAAGATCTTGAACGAGTAGTGGAGTTGATGGGCCTCACAAATAGTCCACAATGATTTCCACAGTTGGTGTAAGTCATTGCCGGACAGGCAGTTATGATTAGATTCCCTAGCTTGCCAAAAGGGTTTTCCACACTGGCCGCGCTGTCTGTCGCTTTCACGTTGGGGGCATGCTCCGCCAAACCCGACAATCCGGCAGACGGGAAAAGGCCGCTAAAGGTGGCACTGCTGACACCCGGTCCCATTTCCGACAAGTCCTGGAACGGCGGAGCATATGACGGGCTTCTCCGAATTCGAGACAGCCTGGGCGCTCAGATCAGTCACATTCAGACCCGAACGCCCGCGGAGTTCGAAGAGAGCTTCAGACAGTACGGAGCCCGAGGCTTCGATATCGTCTTTGGACACGGGTTCGAGTTTCAGGACGCCGCTGCACGCGTCGCCCCAGATTATCCCCGGACGGTTTACGTAACTACGTCTGGAACCAGAATAGCCCGAAATGTCGCTGGAGTGAGCTTCGCCTTTGAGGAGGCATCATACCTCGCCGGCATGGTCGCCGCCCGAATGACAAGAACCAACATACTCGGCGTAATCGGCGGGACTGAGCTACCACCAGTCAAGCGCAGCTTCGCTGCATTCGAGCAAGGGGCCCGAGCAACGAATCCCAACATCAAGGTGATTATCTCCTACATCGGAAACTGGGACGATATAAGTGCCGGAAAGGAGCAGACCATCGCTCAGATCTCGCGAAACGCGGATATCATCTTCCAGAATGCGGACGCTGCGGGACTTGGAGTCTTCCAGGCCGTACGGGAAGCAAAGAACGTTTGGGTCATTGGATCGAATGCAGACCAGAACTCAATCGCACCCGCTCAAACCCTCGGGAGTGTCGTTATCGATTTGCCCCGTGCGTTTCTCCTCATCGCACGCACGGCGGGAGAAAGTGGTTTCACGGGAAAAGTATTCTCGCTCGGGCTGGACGACGGGGTCGTTCGATGGGCGGCGAACCCGCAGCTGGAGAAAACGATTCCCCTGAGCGTCCGGATGACAGTCGATTCCGCCGGCCGGGCAATGACTGCAGGAACCTTCACGTTGCCGCTGTTACCCGATTCGATGTTGTCAGGGGGCTCGGAGTGACCAGCACCGCAGAAATCGTCGCGTATCTGGACGACATTCTGGAAACGACCCACACACCTGACTTCCCTGGAGCAAGTAACGGCCTGCAAATGGCCAATCGCGGTAATGTGAACAAGGTTGCGGCAGCTGTCGACTTCTCCACACAGACTATCGCGGGTGCCGTTACCGCAAAGGCTGACCTTCTCATCGTCCACCACGGCATGTTCTGGGGCGGAACGAAACCATTTACCGGTCCGATGTACGAGCGAATCCGTGCACTCCTCGAGCATGACATCGCCATCTATTCGTCTCATCTTCCGCTCGACAAGCACGCTCACTTCGGCAATAACATTCTCCTTGCAGAGGCAATGGGCCTCGATGCATCGGGACGATTCGCACACTTCGAATCCATATCGATCGGCGTCAGCGGGGAGTCAAATGTCAACACGGCCGAGCTCTTCTCCCAGGCACGAAGCTTCGCCCGCAAACATGGCGGAGATGCAGTAGCAACTGCATTTCCAGCCGATCACAAGACTTTGAAATGGGCAATCTGCACTGGGGCGGGAGCCTCTGCAGACACACTGCGAGAGGCAGTCGCACAGGGAATAGATACCCTTTTGGTTGGAGAAGGCCCGCATTGGACAGCGGTAGAGGCGGCCGAGGTTGGCATAGTGATTATCTACGCCGGTCACTACGCTACGGAGACGCTCGGTGTAAGCGCGCTGGCGCAACATGTCGCTGACCGTTTTCAACTCGAGTGGACAATGATCCACGCACCAACCGGTCTTTGAGGAGAACGCGGAAGAAAGAGTGGATGCAGTAGTCGAGTCTGCTGCGCCGGCCCTCGAGCTTCGGGCAATCACCAAGCACTTCGGTGCAGTCACGGCGCTCGACAACGCGTCCCTGACCGTAAAAAAAGGAACCGTGCATGCCTTGCTCGGAGAGAATGGAGCAGGCAAGACAACCTTGATGAGAATTGCATTCGGGTTGATGCAACCGAATGCCGGCACGATCCTCCTCGACGGGAAGGCTTTGCGCTTCCGCTCTCCACTTCAGGCCATAGCGGCCGGATTGGGAATGGTGCACCAGGAGTTTTCGCTCATTCCCGCTCTATCCGTGGCCGAAAATGTGGCACTCGGAGGAAGGGGGAGATACAGCCTTGAGAGAGTTACAGCACGGCTGGCGGAAGTATCCAGCCAAACGGGATTGTGGCTCGATCCTTCAGTCAGCGTCTCGAAACTCAACAACGCCGAACGACAGAAGCTCGAGATTATCAGGAGTTTTTCACACAATGCAAGGATTCTGATTCTCGACGAGCCCACAACTGCGCTCACTTCTCTCGATGTTCAAGAGCTTTTTTCCCAACTGCGGGCTTTTGCCAGTAATGGCGGAAGCGTCGTTCTAATCACGCACAAGCTCGGAGATGCCATGGATCATGCGGATGAAGTTACCGTTCTCCGCAGCGGCAGTTTCATCATGACGGCACAGACTCGAGACTCGACAGTTGGATCTTTGTCAGACGCAATGCTCGGTACCAGCGCGCCCGCAGGTGAGCAACACGTAAGTGTCGCGACACTGATAGCACCAAGACCCGTCATCGTCATTAGTGGGGTGACAATACTCGATGAACGCGGCACGATCGTAATCAATAACGCGAGCACGGAGATTCACGCCGGAGAAATCGTCGGAGTTGCAGCGCTTGAGGGAGCGGCAGCCGGCCTCCTGAGAGCTATGTCAGGCCGGATGAAACCAGAAGCTGGAGAGGTATCACTGCCGAAGGTCATCGGGTTCGTACCCGAGAACCGATACGACGACGCACTGATCCCCGAGTTTTCCCTGACAGAGAACGTAGCACTTCGAAATGCCGGATCTGGTCGTGGCCTGATTGACTGGTCGCTAATGCAGAAGCTAGCTCAGTCCATCGTCGAGAGCTTTGATGTACGCACCCCCGGTGTCCAGACTACTGCGGCTGAGCTTTCAGGGGGTAATCAACAGCGTTTCGTGCTGGGCAGGGAACTCAGCGGGCATCCCGCAGCGCTTGTCCTCGAGAATCCGACACAAGGTCTCGACGTCAGTGCTGCTGCTGCTGTCCATTCGAAAATTCGATCTGCCCGGGATGCCGGGACCGCCGTGGTGATCTACTCGAGCGATCTCGATGAGCTCGTAGAGCTGGCAGACCGGGTCTTGGTGATACAATCGGGATCAATCAGTTCCGTGAAGCCGGAACGAGAGCGAATTGGAGAGGTTCTGCTCGCCACAAAAAACCTGCAGCGGTGATGATCCAGTACGTCCTGCTCGGGGATGCCATGGTGAGAGCAACGCCTCTCATCCTGACTGGCCTTGCCGTCGCACTGGCCTTTCGGGCAGGAGTGTTCAACATCGGAGCGGAAGGTCAGCTTCTGGTCGGAGCTGCTGCAAGTGCGGCAGTCGGCACAAAGCTGGGCGCAATTCCAGGTGTTATTTCGATTCCATTGCTGCTGCTCGCGGGTGCGGTTGCAGGCGGTATCTGGGCCGGGATTGCCGCGGAGTTACGCCGAAGGTTCGCCGTTCTCGAAATTATCAGCACAATCATGCTCAACTTCATCGCCATTCATGCGGTGGCATTCCTGGTTCGGGGGCCTTTACAG
>JALYOO010000159.1 GCA_030856845.1 Gemmatimonadota bacterium | reverse complement strand
CGCCGACAGGGAGCGCACTGAAGCTGCCGCGCTGGAGAAGTACCTTCCGCCCGCTGTGGATGAGTCTGAAATCCGTGCGGCCGTGGTAACCGCCATCGCTGCGGGTGCGAAGACGATCGGTGCTCTGATGGGAAAGGTCCTTCCTCAGTTCAAAGGCCGCGTTGAAGGCGGAACAATCAACGCCATCGCGCGTGAGGAGCTCGGCAGGCAGGGGTGACGACGGGAACTTCGTGGTACAGGGCCCGGACCGGCGATGACATTCGCGGGTTCGGGTTTTTTCGCACATGAATGCGCATGCGCTCGGAGTACTCGAGTTCCCGCCAGTGCTCGAGCTGGTTGCGGGAAACGCTTCCAGTGAGCTGGGAGCAGAACGCCTTCGACTGTCGGCACCGAGCGGGGACAGGGGATGGATAGAGCGCGAGCATGCCCGCGTCGCCGCCATGTCCGCGCTCGTGAACGGCGAGACTGCATGGCACCCGCACCCCATCAGCGATATCCGCAACGGCCTCTCGCGGCTAAGGGTTGAAGGCGCTTCGCTCTCCATTCAGGAGATCCGCGGAATAGGCGGTGTGCTGCGAACATCGCGCTCCACTGCCGACTCGTTTCGCAATGAGAAAGTGCCCGCGATGTCGATTGCAATGCTGCGTCCGGAAATCGATTCACTGATCGACGCACGCGCCCCGGAAAAAGCGATCGAGTCGGCGCTCGATGACGACGGCGGTGTTCGAGATGACGCTTCGCCTCTCCTGCGGCGAGTGAGACGCGAGTTGCGCGGAGCCCAAGGCGAGCTCGTAAAGCTGTTGGAACGCCTGGCAGCGAAGCTGGAGTCTCATCACCAGGTGCCCGACATGTCGGTCACGGTGCGGAATGGCCGCTTCGTCATTCCCATCAGGAGAGAGGGCCGGGCGGTGGTCGGCGGAATAGTGCACGACACATCGAGCACGGGCGGTACCCTGTTTGTCGAACCGCCCGCGGCCGTCGAGGCAGGCAACAGAATTCGCGAGCTCGAAGCGGAAGAGATTCGTGAGATCGATCGCATTCTTCTCGAGCTCACAGATGCGTTGAGGCCGCTGCGCGAGGAGCTGGCATCATCGCTCGATGCGCTGATATCGCTGGATTCACTTTACGCTCGCGCGCGCTTTGCATCCGCGCTCGGCTGCGGTACCGTCGAGTTCAACGAGCCGGCCGAAGGACTGTCGATTCTCGCCGGCCGTCATCCGCTACTGGTGTCCCAGGGAATCGACGTGGTGCCGTTCGATCTGATGCTCGAGCCGGCAGAACGCACGTTGCTCATATCTGGTCCGAACACCGGTGGTAAGACAGTCTTGCTCAAATCGATGGGACTGTTCGCAGCGCTCGCTCAATCCGGAATCCCCGTGCCGGTCAGCAGCGGCTCCCGACTCGCGATCTTCGATGATGTTTATGCCGACGTCGGCGACGAGCAATCCATCAGCTCGAGCCTCTCTACTTTCAGCGCACATCTCAGGAACCTGGTCGAAGTACTCCGCTCGGCCACCGCGCTGTCGCTGGTTTTGATCGACGAGCTTGGATCGGGAACGGATCCGGTCGAAGGAGCGGCTCTTGGAGGAGCCATCCTGGAAACGCTGACATTACGCGGCAGCCTGTCGGTGGCCACCACGCACCTCGGCGCGTTGAAGGAGCTCGCGGCAGAGGTGAGTGGAGTAGTGAACGCATCGCTGCAGTTCGATGCGGTTGCACTCGCTCCGACCTTTCGCCTCATCAAGGGTATCCCGGGTCGCTCCTACGGGTTGAGCATCGCGCGTCGCCTGCAGTTGCCGGAAGAAGTCCTGTTGCGAGCTGAAGAGCGACTGCCCACGGGTGAGCGGGACGTGAATGCATTGCTTGCCGAACTCGAGAGCAGGGAGCGACGCCTGGGCGATCTTGAGCGTGAGGCAGCCGAAATCGCGGACGATGCGTCATCGCGAGCGAGGCGCGTCGCTGAGCGCGAGCAGGCGGTGCGCGAACGTGAACGCCACGCCGAGCGGGATGCGCGAAGGGAAGCACGCCGGCTTCTCCTCGACGCCCGCGCGGAGGTCGACAGAACAATTCGCGACTTCAAGCAGGGAGCTGCCGATGCAGCGGAGGCTTCCGCTCGGGAGGCGCGTCGCAAGATGGAGCAGCTCGCGGCGTCGCAGAGCGAAGCTCTCGACCTGCTCGACGCTCCTCGTGGTGCAACCGCTGCAGCCGGCGCTGAATTACCGCTCCGCGACCTGGAGCAGGGTGACTACGTGGCCGTAGGTACGCTTGGCGGGCGTGTCGCCAGGGTGCTCGAGCTTCGGAATGACGACGCCCTGGTCGTGACCGGCTCGGTGAAGCTGGCTGTTTCGCGGCGCGATCTGACATTGGCTCCAGCGCCGCCGCCGGGAGAGAAAGTGCAGGTCGCGATTCGCGGCGACGTGCCCGAGGTCGAAGCGAAAAGCGAGATCGATCTGCGCGGCATGCGAGCTGTCGAAATAGACGACCTGCTGATGCAGGCGGTGGACTCGGCGGTACGCGCCGATCTCAAGACACTCCGCATCATTCACGGTAAGGGTACCGGCGCGCTGCGCGAGCGCGTGTCGGAAATGCTGAGAAAGGAAAGCAGGGTCGCGAGCTTTCGGCTCGGCCTGTGGAATGAGGGCGGTGCCGGCGTGACCGTCGCGGAGATCGCGTGATTCCCGACGAAGTCGTCGAGCAGGTGAGGGAAGCGGCGGATATCGTCGGCATCATCGGGGAATACGTGCCCCTCAAGCGCACCGGCGCTGATTTTCGCGGTCCTTGTCCGTTTCACCAGGGAACCCGGCGCAACTTCTCGGTATCTCCGGCTAAGCGGATGTATCACTGTTTCGTGTGCAGTGAGAGCGGCGACGTGTTCAAGTTTCTCACGAAGCGCCTGGGCATGGAATGGCCCGAAGCGGTCAAGCTGGTCGGCGAGAAGTCGGGCATCGAGGTCGTCGACACGAGAGTGCGACGCGAGGGGCCGGATCCTCGCGAACCGGTATGGGAGCTACATGCAACGGCCGCGGCGTACTTTCAAAAAGTTCTCTGGGACGAGGCAGCGGGCGAGACGGCGCGTGCCTACCTTGCCGAGCGGAGCGTGTCACGAGCGGTAGCCGACGACTTCGGCCTCGGGTTTGCTCCCCGGGAGATAGGCCTCATGCGATCCTACCTCAATGCCCTCGGTTTCGACGACGCGCGTCTGCTTGAAGCGGGGCTGCTGGCAACGCGGGATCAGGAGAGCGAGCCCCGTCCCCGGTTCCGCGGACGGCTGATGTTTCCGATTCACGACGTCCTCGGGCGCAACGTGGGATTCGGCGGCAGACTTCTTGGGCCGGGCGAGCCGAAGTATCTGAACTCATCCGAATCTCCAGTTTTCTCCAAGGGCAAGCTGCTCTATGCGCTGAATCGCTCGCGCAATGCCATCAGACGCGCCGATCGAGCGCTGATTGTCGAAGGCTACTTCGACGCACTGCGCGTGATCGCCTCGGGAATCGAGGAGGTGGTCGCGCCCATGGGTACCGCCTTCACGGAAGTCCAGGCAACTCTCCTCCGCAAATATTCGCACAACGTATTTCTTCTTTACGACAGCGATCCGGCCGGATTGAAGGCGACGTTCCGCGCGGGTGACGAACTGCTGCGCCAGGGTTTTTCGGTGCGGGTAGTGACGCTGCCCAGTGGCGATGATCCAGACAGCTACGCTCGCGCGCATGGAACCGCCGGTCTCGAAGCGCAGATCGCATCCGCGGTGGATGTGTTCGACAGAAAAATTCAGATTCTCGACCGGGCCGGCTGGTTCGGAGAGCTGCAGAAGAAACGCCGCGCGCTCGACCGGCTTCTTCCGACCATACGCGCAACGTCGGACGAGATCATGCGCGACCTCTATATCGGCAGAGCGAGCGAAGTCACGGGAGTGAATCGCGAAATCCTGTTGCGAGAGCTAGGGACTAGATCGCGGGAACCAGCGCAGGAACCACGGTCTGTCTCTGCGGTGGCTCGGGAAACGTCGCGCGAGACAGCCTCCCCGGGTGTGAGACCACGTCCGATCCCGATTCGCGGGCGCGCGATATCAGCCGAGAAGGAGCTGGTGCGAGCAATGCTTCAGCAGAGGTCCCGCGCGGAGTCGATCGCTGAACGCGTTGGGCCCGATTCATTCACTAATCCAAACTACAAGGCGATTTTCGCCGCTATGCTGCGTGCCGGTGAGGAGGCGCCGCTGGAGGAAGTAGTTGCTTCGCTTCGCGCTGAAGACGTGATGGTGATCGAGGACCTGATGGGCGACGCCGCCGGCTACGTCTATCCGGAGAGAACTATCGAGGACTCGATTTCCCTGCTCCACGCGCGCGAGATCGAGAATCGGATGTACGAGATTCAGCGACTCCGGCCGATTGCCGACGCCGCGCAGCAGGAGCGCCTCGACGCAGAGCTGCTTCAGCTGAACAATGAGATCGGCCGGTCCGGCAAGGGTGTCGCCAAAACCTTTCGCATTCCCAATCGCACCGTCCACTAGGAGATACGAGATGCAGAGTGAAGTCGAAGCATTGCTGGCACTGCAGGCTGACGATGCGCGCATTCGCGAGCTGGAGGACAGGCTGCGCGCGCTCAATCCGCGGCTGGAGGCGCTCGACAAGAAACGGGAAGGAGCGGCCGCGCAGCTCGCGCGGTCACGCACTGCGGTCGAAGGCGAGGAGAGACGGCAGCGCGACCTTCAGACGAAGGTCGCGCAGCACAAGCAGATGCAGGAGCGCAATCTCGCCACGCTCGACGCGGTCAAGCGCCTGAAAGAAGCCACTGCCGCCATGGCGCAGGTTGAATCTGCGCGGCGCATCATTGCCGAGGACGAAAGCGAGCTTCAGGCAATCAACAGGCGACTGTCGGAGCTACGAGCCGCCGTCTCCGCCAGCGAGACCGCTTTGACTGATGTGGAAACCGAACAGGGCGAGGCGCGCGAATCGATCGCCAGCGAGCGCACCGAGATTGATGCTTCGCTGGAAGCGGCGCGTCGCGAACGTGACGGCAAAAGCGGCTCCGTGCCGCGGCCCCTTCTTGGAAAGTATGACCGCATTCGCACTCGCCGGCCTCAGGCGCTCTATCCCCTTCGGGGTGATTCGTGTGGTAACTGCGACACGAGCATTCCCATGCAACGGCGAAATCACATGGCTGTGAATGGCCCGATCGACATCTGTGAAGCTTGCGGCGTTCTGCTTTATCGAGCGGCTACTGCTTGAAGCGGCGGCGACATGCCGTGTAGGTTGAGAAGTGACTGAATCAACCGCCACCATGGGCAGCACAGCGGGACGGACGAGCCCGCGATGGATCCTGCCCAAAGTCCCCGACCCCCGCACAGTGGCCGCGCTTGCAGCCAACCTCCAGCTGCCTGAGTCAGTGGCCAATCTGCTGCTGATCCGCGGCCATTCCGACGACGAGGCGGCGAAGAGATTTCTTCGGCCGCGGCTGAGTCAGCTTCATGACGCGCTGCTGTTGAAAGGGGCGGACAAGGCGGTGGAGCGGCTGGTTCGCGCGGCGCGCACCGGCGAAACCGTGCTTGTTCATGGCGACTACGACGTAGACGGCATTTGTTCGACGACCATTCTCACCCGTGTCCTTCGCCAATTCGGCGCGAGGGCAGTGCCGTTCATTCCACATCGCGTGATTGACGGATACGATCTGGGGCCGGCCGGCGTACGCGCCGCGATCGACGCGTCAGCCACTGTCGTCGTGACGTGTGACTGCGGTACAAGCGCGGTGGAGCCGATTCAGGCACTTTGCCGGCACGGGGTCGACGTCATCGTGACCGACCATCACCTTCCGGGAGGTGCTCTCCCCGAATGCCTCGCTGTGTTGAACCCGCAACAGCAAGGGTGTGAATACCCGGACAAGGATCTCGCGGCGGTTGCGGTCGCGTTCAAACTGTCCCTCGCATTGGCGAAGAGCCTGGGGAGGCCGGACGCCTTCATCTGGAGCATGCTTGACCTCGTCGCACTTGCAACCGTCGCCGACGTGGCTCCGCTCCGTGGAGAGAATCGCGTGCTGGTGAGGTACGGTTTGCGAATGCTCGCCAACAGCCGCAACGTCGGTTTGCGCGCAATGGTCAGGGCGTCGGGCCTCGACGGCAAGCCTATCACGGCCGGGCGGGTTGGCTTCATACTCGGGCCACGCCTCAATGCAGTTGGACGCATCGGCAGTGCACTCCGGGGCGTCGAGCTGTTGATGACGGAGGATGAGCACGAAGCGAACGTCATTGCGCGTGAGCTCGAGGAGTTGAACGCCAAACGACAGGAGCTCGATCGCGCGACGCTGGAAGAAGCGCGCGAGATGGTCGCAGCAATGGATCTCGACGCGACTTTCGGGATCGTGCTCGCGCATGAGGACTGGCACCCCGGCGTAATTGGAATCGTCGCTTCGAGGATTGTGGAGGAATTCGGGCGTCCCGCAATTCTCATCGCGCTCGATGGTGAAATGGGAAAGGGTTCTGGCCGAAGTATCAGCGCGATGCATCTGCACAAGGCACTCAGTGAATGCCGCGAAGTGCTGCTTCGATTTGGAGGCCATCGCGCCGCCGCCGGAGTGACGATCGAGCGCAGTCGCGTTCAGGAATTCGCGAAGCGTTTCAACGAAGTCGCGTCCACAATGCTGACGCGCGAAGACCTCATACCTGAAGTGAAGATCGACCTCGAGGTTGCTATCGACGGGGCAAACGAGGAGCTGGAGCGCCTGTTGAGACACTTCGAGCCTTTTGGAATCGGCAACCCGACTCCGGTGCTTGTGGCGCGCGGAATGACCATCAGCGCGACGCCGAGAATCGTGGGTCGTGACGGACTGAAATTGAAACTGTCGACGGGCGGAGGTGAGCTGGAGGCGATAGGGTGGGGAATGGGTGATCGCGCCGGCGAGTTTCAGGTGGGGATGCCTGTCGATATCGCGTTCCGGCTCGAGCGGGACGAATACCGCGGTCACAGCAGGCTGCGGGCTCGCATCGCCGATATCTGCCCTCGATCCGCGGCCTGAGCACTGCGCATCGTTGCCGGGAGGTGGCGAGGAAGGCACATCGAAATTCCGGCGGGCTCAACGGTGCGGCCGACGCTCGACAGCGTTCGAGAAGCGTGGATGAGCATCCTCCAGGCCCACGTTGCCGATGCGCGTGTGCTCGATCTCTTCGCGGGCTCGGGCGCGCTCGGCCTCGAGGCGCTTTCCCGGGGAGCTGCGTCGGCGGATTTCATCGAGCGTGATCCCCGCGCCTTGCGCGCTCTCGAAGCCAATATCGCTGCGCTCGGCGCCACGGATGGCGTCGTAATTCGCCGCACCGACGCGTTACGGTACGCGCAATCACTGGCGCGTGATGCATATGAGATCGCGTTCGCCGATCCGCCGTATGAAGGCGGCGGGGCAGCGGCTCTCGCGAAGCTCTGGCTGGAGACTCCGTTCGCCGCGATACTCAGTATCGAGCACTCTTCGAAGGAAAGTCTGCCTCCAGGCGGAGATACGCGGCGCTACGGCTCCACCGCGATAACCTTTTACCGCAGTGAGGACTAGTGGGCACTACAGCGGTCTATGCCGGCAGCTTCGATCCAATAACTCGCGGTCATGAAGATCTCATTCACCGGAGTTGCGAGTTCGTCGACAAACTCGTCGTCGCCGTCGCCAACAACAGCGCAAAGAAACCGCTGTTCAGCCCTGATGAGAGAGAGGATCTGATCAGGCGCGCAGTCGGCGACAACGCGCGGATCGAGGTGAGGCAGTTCCAGGGACTGCTGGTCAGCTTCGCGCGCGAAGTCGGAGCGTCGTTGATAATTCGCGGGCTGCGTGCCGTGAGCGACTTCGAGTACGAGTTCCAGATGGCACTCATGAATCGCAACCTTTCACCAGGCCTGGAGACGGTGTTCATGGTCCCCTCGGTTGAGACGACCTACATCAGCTCCAGCATCGTGCGCGAGATCGCTCAGTACGGTGGATCTCTCGACGGCCTCGTTCACCCGGCGGTCGCC
>JALYOO010000331.1 GCA_030856845.1 Gemmatimonadota bacterium | reverse complement strand
GCGAATCGAAGTCCGAGATCAGAAAGACGATCGTCTTCTGATGAAGGGTTCGCGCGAGATGATCCGTGAGTCCGGCGATGTCCGTTCCGCGTCCTACAGGCTCGAAGGTCAGCAAATCGCGCAGGATCCTAAGTACGTGCTTGCGCCCTTTGCGGGGCGGGACAACGTATTCGATGCGATCGGTGAACAGGACAATGCCGACTCTGTCATTGTTGCGGACCGCCGACATCGCCAGCACCGCGGCAAGCTCGCTTGCCAGCTCGCTCTTGAATCTGCGCACCGTTCCGAACCGTTCGGAGCCGGAAAGGTCGACCGCCAGCATCACCGTGAGCTCACGCTCCTCGATGTAGCGTTTGACGAACGGACGCCGCATGCGCGCCGTGACGTTCCAGTCGATGGTGCGTACCTCGTCGCCGGGCTGGTATTCCCGAACTTCGGAGAACTCCATTCCCTGTCCCTTGAACACGCTGCGGTACTCGCCGGTGAAGAGGGAGTTGACGAGGCCCCGGGTTCGCAGCTCGATCAGCTTCACCTGCCGCAGGATCTCGGGCGGCACCCCCTGGCGAACGGCTTCGCCACCGGCACCCGTGGCGGGCGGCGGCACGATGTGTCTCTCGCGGCGGGGCGGAAAGAAAAACCAGCGTTTTGCCTCACGCGCCTCCGGCTCGGCGGGCGCGACCCTCGATCCGCCGCGCCTCCGACCAACCGGAGTGCGGCGGCCGATCACGGCGCGACTACCGCCGCGAGAATCCGCGTGACAATGGCGTCGCTCGTAACTTCTTCCGCTTCCGCTTCATACGTGGTGAGCACACGATGGCGAAGGACATCTGGTGCCACTGCCTTCACGTCGTCAGGAGTGACGAAACCGCGCTCACGAAGAAACGCGTGCGCGCGGGATGCCTGTGCAAGCGCGAGAGTCGCTCTGGGGCTCGCGCCGAACTCTATCAGGGGCGCGAGATCGCGCAGGCCGGCGTCAGCAGGATACCTCGTCGCATGGACGATGGAGACGATGTAGTCGACAATCCGCTCGTCCATGTACAGATCGGCAATGCGCTCGCGCGCGGCGAGGATTGTTGCAGGGCTGGCAACGTGCCGCACGGCGATCGCATGGCCGCTCGCCATCCGGCGCAGAATCTCCTTCTCCTCGTCGCGCGTTGGATATCCGACACGGAGCTTCAACATGAACCGGTCGACCTGAGCTTCAGGTAGCGGATACGTGCCTTCCTGTTCAATCGGGTTCTGAGTAGCCAGGACGAGAAAGGGCTCGTCCAGCTTGAACGTCGTCCCGCCGATGGTCACCTGCTTCTCCTGCATGGCCTCGAGCAACGCCGCCTGTACCTTGGCGGGGGCGCGGTTGATCTCGTCGGCCAGAATGATATTCGCGAAGATGGGGCCCTTCTTGACGCTGAATTGCCCATTTGACTGATCGTACACCTGAGTGCCCAGTATGTCCGCGGGCAGAAGGTCGGGCGTGAACTGGATTCTCTGGAATGTGGTGCTGATCGTTTCCGCGAGGGTCCTTACTGCCAGCGTCTTCGCGAGGCCTGGCACACCCTCGAGCAGAACGTGTCCACCCGTGAGAAGACTTATCACCAGCCGCTCGACCATGTAGTTCTGACCGACGATTCGTCTGCTCACCTGATCGACGACATCGTGGATCATGCCGGTGTCGGCGGAGGGAGGAACCTGTGTGGCCACGCATGTCTCCTTTATTTCGTTTGAGCTAACTACACACCCCTGCCCGGTGCCGCTCCGCCGGCGCCCCCACATTTCCTTCGATGCTTCGCCGTATTTCTGCGGCTCGTGTTCTTTCTGTGCCTCGTACTACGACGCGATTGCGAGAATGACGTCGCGCTCCCGTCCAGTCAGCGTCCTCGTTGCGCCGGACGGGAGTTGTCCGAGCGTGACCGGCCCGAAGCGCGTGCGTACGAGCCGCTCGACATGCAGCTCCAGCGCTGCGCAGAACCGGCGGATCTCCCTCGTGCGGCCCTCGGCGATAGTCACCTCGAGATCCCATACCCCGCGACCCACATTGCGAGCGACGATGTCCCGCGGCTGCATCCAGCCGTCCTCCAGCTGTACACCACTGCGGCCGGCGCGGACTGCCGCTGGTCCATCACCACGCACCGTAGCGATGTACGTACGCTCGACTTCGCTGCTCGGATGAGTGAGCTTGTGCGCCGCCTCTCCGTCCGTCGTCAACAGCAGCACGCCTTCCGTCATGTAGTCGAGCCGGCCGACGTACGTGAGGCCAGGACGAGAAGGAACGAGATCGAACACCGTGCGCCTGCCGCCCAGATCAGTTCGCGTAGTCAACACTCCGGCCGGCTTGTTGAGGACGATCCAGTGATAGCCAACAGGTTGCGTTACAGGCGCACCATCGACGGTGATGTCGTCCACCAGAGGATCGACTGACTGTCCCGTTACTGCGACTTCGCCATTGACGCGCACGCGGCCGGCGGAGACAAGGTCTTCGGCGCGCCGGCGTGACGCGACACCGGCGCGTGCCAGCGCGCGCTGAATCCGCATGAGATCAGCAGCCATCAGCTCTCAGCGGTTGCGTAGGGAGTCGCCACTGCGGATTCACCAGCTGCACGCCGGTCACGCAGCGCGACCGCCAGCTCGTCGGCGCGCGGAAGCTCGGCCAGGTGGCGCAATGCGAACTGCTCGAGAAACGACGGCGTCGTACCGTACAGCAACGGCCTGCCCATACCCTCACCGCGACCAATCACTTCAATGAGCTCTCGCTCGTGAAGAGACTTGAGCATCTGTCCGCATCCCACGCCGCGTATCTCCTCGATCTCGGCGCGGCCGATCGGCTGGCGGTAGGCCACGATCGCCAGCGTCTCGAGCGCGGCAGCGGACAGACGCTGCGGACGCGCCGCGAGCTGAGCGCGCTCGATCGTCTCGGTGTATTCGGGGCGAGTGAGAATCTGCCACCCTCCGCCGAGCTCGATGAGCTCGACTCCGTGGCCGTCGTCATCGTAGTGATTGCGCAGCTCTTCCAGCGCCGCCAGGAGGTCTGCCTCCGTGGTTTCGCCGTCGGCGGCCATCGTCTTCAGATCGCCAAGCGCGACCGGGCGGGCGCTGGAAAACAGCGCCGCCTCAAGCAGCTTCGCTAGCGGAATCACGTGTGATTTCAACCGGCGCGAAGGGGCGCGTCTGAAAAATTCGAAGCTCACCGCACTTGGCCAGCTCGAGCAGAGCAAGCAGCACCGACAGCACCTGCCACGGCTCAGCGTCACGCTCTATGACATCGCGCCACGATGCCTGCGCTCGGAGAGCCAGCACCGCACGGACGGTCGATATCGCGCCGTTCACATCGAGGGCGCGTGGCACGACGTCGTGCACGCCGGGCTTTCTTGCGATGCGAAGAATTCTGTCCACTGCGGCAAGAAGCTCCGGGAGCGACAGAGACAGGGCTGCAGCAGCAGGCGCCGGAGAGGAGAAGCTCTGCGGAAGGTACGATCTCGCAAACCGGTTCCGCCGGTCGTCGCTGCGGCGCTCCAGCACCTGCACCACCTCTCTCACCTGCTGGTACTCGAGCAGCCGCCGTACGAGATCGGCACGCGGGTCTTCCCACGGCTCGTCGCCTTCGCGCCGTGGCAGCAGCATCTGCGCCTTGATGCGAACGAGTCTCGCCGCCATCTCCAGATAGTCCGCGGCCTCGTCGAGACCGAGGGTGGAGATCCTCCGGAGAAACTGCTCGGCGATGCGCGCGACTGGAATGTCCTGAATGTCGATCTGCTCGTCGCGGATGAGCGATAGAAGCAGATCGAGCGGCCAGAGAACTGTGTCAGCTCGACAACGAAGACTTCCCCTTCGCGCGGAAAGGTCGCTAGGTCGTCCACTGGCTCGGGATGATGTACGGAAGCGAGACGCGATGCAGTGCGGCGATCAGTGCCAGTG
>JALYOO010000324.1 GCA_030856845.1 Gemmatimonadota bacterium | reverse complement strand
TGCCGCTGGTGTCGACGGTGGCGGAGTTCGACAATCAGCGGGCGATTCTCGAGGCTGCCGCCGAGCAGGTGCTGGGGGGAATGGGGGAAAGCGTGAATTACCTCATTGGAACAATGATCGAACTGCCACGTGCTGCGCTCACCGCCGACGAGATCGCGAAGAGCGCGGAATTCTTTTCATTCGGAACGAACGATCTGACCCAGACCACTTACGGGTTGAGCCGAGACGATGCAGGCCGCTTTCTTCCCTCGTACATCGATCGCGGTATCTTTGCCGACGATCCGTTTCAAGTTCTCGACGCGGCCGGCGTGGGCAAGCTGATTCGTATCGCGGTGGAGGACGGCCGGAGGGTGAGGCCAAAGTTGAAAATAGGGATCTGCGGCGAGCATGGAGGAGAGCCGCGGTCCGTGGCTCTCTGTCACAAAATGGGACTTGATTATGTCTCTTGTTCACCATTCCGCGTTCCGATCGCGAGACTAGCCGCGGCTCATGCCTCTCTTGACGCTTCGTAACAACCTCGCCCGTGCAGTAGATCTCACCCCCGCCGCCGCGCTGCCGCTGGTGGTGTCCGACTTCGCGCGTCCGCTGCGCATTGCTCTCGTGACGGAGTATTACTACCCGCACTTGGGCGGTATCTGCGAGCACGTGCATTTCTTCGCGCGCGAAGCCCGGCGGCTCGGCCATCACGTGGACATCATCACCTCGAATCTCGAGGGCGCGGTCGCCGAGCCGCACGTCATTCGGATCGGAAGAAGTCAGCCCGTTTACTTCAACGGTTCGCAGGCCCGGATGACAGTCGGGCTGACATTGCGCAAGGACATGCGGCGCGCGCTCAGGCGTGGCCGTTATGACATCGTGCACGTGCATTCACCGCTGAGCCCGTGGCTGCCGCTGATTGCGATCGACGAAGCCGACTGTCCGGTTGTCGGCACATTCCATACGTATTTCGAGAGGTCGCTGCTGTACGGAATGGGAAGGCGGTTTCTGCAGCGCAAGCTGGAAAAGCTCGACGCGGCCCTGGCGGTGTCGCACTCGACGACAGTCGCGCTGAACCGGTATTTCGAGGCTAACTGGACGATCGTGCCGAACGGCATCGATCTCGACCTGTTCAACCCTCATGTCCCGCCGCCGCCGGGACTGAGGCGTGACGTGCCGGTGATTCTTTTCCTGGGACGGTTCGATCCGCGCAATGGCCTTACGACACTCATCGATTCCTTCAAGCGAGTGCAGGGACGCGGCCGCGAAGCGCAACTGGTGGTCGTCGGCGACGGTCCCCTTCGCAACCATTATTACAAGGCGGCAGGGGGAAACCCCCACATCACCTTCGTCGGATCGGTGCTTGGATCGCGCCCGAGTTACTACGCGCACAGCTCGATCTATGCGTGCCCGACAACCAAAGCGTCGTTCGGAATAACATTGCTCGAAAGCATGGCGTGCGAGACGCCGATCGTCTGTTCGGACATCCTCGGATTCAGGGATGTGGTAAAGCACGAGCGCGAGGCTCTGATGTTTCACTGTGGCGATCGCGATGCTCTCGCGGACAGTCTGGTCAGGTTGCTCGACGACGAGACTCTGCAGGCACGGCTGGGGAAAACAGGGCGCCACCACGCGCAACAGTACGGATGGCCAAATGTCACGGAGGCGGTGCTCGACGTGTACATGGGCGTGCTCGGACACAAGCGAACAGCGGTATGATCGTCCCCGCCGCGCTCGGTCTGTCAATGCTCGGCGGAGTGGTGCACGGCGCCTTTCACCGCAACAGCTTCCTGTTCGGGCCGGTGCTTGGTCACCTGCCGACGCGCGAAAAGCAGATCGCACTGACGTTCGACGACGGGCCCAATCCCGAGGCGACGCCGAGGATTCTGGATACGCTCCGGGAGTACGGAGTGCTGGCGACGTTCTTCGTGCTGGGGCGGCATGCGGAGAGGTGGCCCGAGATCGTGCATCGCGTGATGACTGAAGGACACCAGATCGGCAATCACGGCTACTTCCATCGAAAGCTTCACTTCAAGCTGCCGTATTACGTGAAGCGGGATCTCGGGCTCGGCAAGCGCGCGATCGAGCGCGCGACGGGAAGCACGCCGCGTTTCTTTCGGGCGCCTCACGGATTCCGAAATCCGTGGGTATCGAGCATTGCGGGATCGCTCGGCGAGCGCACCATCGGCTGGAGCCTTGGCGTGTGGGACAGCGATCGCCCCGGGGTGAAGGCGATCGTCGACAGGACGCTGGATGGTACGCGGCCGGGCTCGATAATCCTGCTGCACGATGGAGACGGCTACAACTCTGACGGCGACAGGCTTCAAACCGCGGCGGCCCTTCCGGGCATTATCGAAGGGCTGCGGAAGCGGGGGTACGAGTTCGTGCTTCTGCCCCGAGGGTGAACCACCAGCTGGCTCGCGCGATCCGCTGGATCATCTCCGGCGTGATTGTCGCTTTTCTGGTGGTGTTTGCGCGCACGATCGACTGGACGGCGGCATGGGCGTCGATCAAGAGCGCGTCGCTGCCGCTGCTGCTGGCGGCGGTCGCGGTGAATCTCGCTTCGACAGCGGTGAAGGCGGTGCGGTGGTGGATTTTTCTGCGAGCCGCCGGTGCGCCTTCGCTGGCGCTTGCAGTGAGAGCAACGATCGCCGGTGCGGGACTGAACAACGTTCTGGTGGCGAACGGCGGCGATGCCGCGCGGGTGGTTTTCATCTCCCGCGCCACCAAGGTGCCGAGCTCGACTGTGCTGGCGACCCTGGCGCTGGAGCGGCTGTTCGATCCGGTTGGCTTCGTGATACTGCTGGTGTATGGCGCGGTTGCTTTCGACCTTCCCCCCGCGCTCGAGAAGTGGCGCATTCCGGCGGAGCTGCTGCTGGTAGTGGTCGCCGGACTGTTGACCTGGTTTGTCTATGGCGCGCGTCATATCACGCCGGACCAGGTGTCGCAGAAGCGCGAGGACGTGAAGGGATTGTGGGCGAGATTCAAATCTTATCTCGCTGGCTTCGCCCTCAGCACCCGGTCGCTCACGACAGCGCCGCGGTTCTTGTGGGCACTCGGGCTCTCCCTTTTGTCATGGGTTGGTCAGATCGCCACCTTTCAGCTGGCTGCCGCTGCAGCCCATGTATCGATTCCCACGGCGGGGAGTCTCGCTGCACTCCTCGCGATAAACCTCGGTCTCGTAATCCGGGCGACGCCGGGCAATGTCGGATTCTTTCAGTTTGTGTTTGCGCTTACCGCCGAACAGTTCGGAGTCGAGCGTAACGGAGCAATCGCGGTGTCGCTCTTGATACAGACACTTCAGATCATCCCTATCACGCTGCTCGGTGTGGCGTTAGCTCCGGAGTTCATCTTCAAGCGTTCGCCGGAGCGGCAGCAGACCGAAGCTCTCGTTGAGCACCGGGAGCCCGGCATGCTGGGAGAGAGTCCGGTGGAGAGTGAGAAGCTGGCCCCGGTTCCTGCGGCGGATGGTCCCGATGGGTCCGTTGCACTGGGCCACAGCGACGGTCGTCCTGTTTAGGCGCAATGTCCATCGACGCGCTCAGCGCGTGTCGATCACTACGGGAACAGTAAGCTGAGCAGTGGTCGGCTCGAGGCAGATCTTGTCGCTGCACGCCTGGGATCGGACCGTCATACGCAAGTTGATCCTTCCCGCCGGGGTCGCGTCGGCAACGCGTACCGGCACAAGAAACTCAGGCGAGCCACGGTAGGTCTCGGTTCCCGTTCCGAAGTTGCTGTCCACTCGTACTTCGGGGGTCGGGGCCTGAGGGGTGCCTTCGATGCGAAAGTATTCAGATGGCGACGCTGAAATCAACATCGGTGTCGGGCCTGCGCTTCGCTGCGTTAGCGAATAAATG
>JALYOO010000315.1 GCA_030856845.1 Gemmatimonadota bacterium | reverse complement strand
ACTTTCACAAGAGCCGTGGACTCGAGCGGGCGAAGCGTCTCCTCGGCAATGGTCTGCTGACGAGCGAGGACGACTTCCACCTTCGGCAGAGGCGATTGGCGCAGCCTGCGTTTCACCGGCAACGAATCGCCGCCTACGCGGAGACGATGACCGAGCATGCGTCTCGCATAACCACAAGGTGGAGCGACGGCGCAACGCTCGACATCCACGCCGAGATGATGCGACTCACACTGGGCATTGTCTCCAGGACTCTGTTCGACGCGGATGTCGACGACGAAGCCGCCGAGATAGGGGATGCGCTGACGCGGGCATTCGAGTCGTTCAACCTGGCGATGCTTCCTTTCACCGAGTATCTGGAGAAGCTGCCGATACCACCCGTGCGGCGGTTCAATGCCGCGAGAGCGCGCCTCGACCGGACGATCTACCGAATGATCGACGAAAGAAGATCGACCGGCGGTGACAGAGGCGACCTCATGTCGATGCTGCTGCTGGCTACCGACACGGAAGGTGACGGCAGCGGGATGGACAACCGGCAGCTGCGCGACGAAGCCCTCACAATATTCCTGGCAGGTCACGAGACGACGGCCAATGCGCTCACGTGGACCTGGTATCTGCTCTCTCAGCATCCGAAGGTCGAGGCACGAATGTTCGCCGAGATAGCGGGTGCGTTGAATGGCCGGCGACCCACGTACGGAGATATGGCGTTGCTTCCCTACACTCGCATGGTTCTCGCCGAGTCGATGCGACTGTACCCGCCGGCGTGGGCGATTGGAAGGCGGGCGCTCGGGCCGTTTCAGGTGAGGGGGTTTACCGTACCGGCAGGGTCGGTGGTGTTGATGAGCCAGTACATCGTGCACCGCGATGCCCGGTTTTTTCCGGAGCCGGAGCGGTTCGATCCTGATCGGTGGACCTCCGAGGCACAATCGGCCAGGCCGAAGTTCTCGTACTTCCCGTTCGGCGGTGGAACGAGAATCTGTATCGGTGAGCAGTTCGCGTGGATGGAGGGGGTTTTGTTGATTGCCTCACTGGCTCAGGAGTGGCGCTTTAGGCTGGCACATGGTCAGTCGCTGGAGGTTCAGCCGCTCATCACGCTTCGGCCGAAGCATGGGATGAGGATGGTGCTGGAGCGACGGGGTCACATCGCTGACGGCGCAGTGACCAACCGTGGCTAGGGTTAGATTATATCCTTACTCCAAAAAATGGTGTCGCTGTACCGCCTCATGATGTCGCCCGGGTCGTCAAAGCAGGCGGTAAATCCCGCCAGCTCCTCCATCCGCCATCCGCCGCATAACACTGCGATCAACCGTACCTGGGCTCCTGTCGCCGCCTGGACGTCGTAGGGCGTGTCTCCCAGCATGACCAGCTCGTCAGGGGCAAAGCCGCTTTTCTGCACGGCGGCCTCGACGATATCGGGATCAGGCTTCGAGTCGTCCGCATCGCTCGACGAGGTGACAGCGTCCATCAGGTCGTCCACCTCTGCCGCCTTCATCAATGCGCCGAGCTCGTTTCCTCCCGCCGAGCTGGCGATGACCAGCTGATAGCCATCGTCCTTCAGGCGCTGCACGAGCTCTCGTGCGCCAGGGGTCGGACGCAACTGAGCGAGATACCTCTCCTGAAAAATCTCCCATCGCCGCTTCGACAGCGCCTCGCCGAGCGCGCTGTCTATCTCGATACCGGCCGCGGCGGGTAGCAGCTTGTCGCCGCCCATGCCGATCATCGGCCAGACGACATCGAAAGGCACGTCGTAGCCAATCTCCTTCAGGGTATCCACCCACGATCGGGCGTGCGCCTCGTTGCTGGCTACGAGCGTGCCGTCTACATCGAACAGTACTCCGCGGAGCACCCGCGCCGCTTACTGCAGGGTTCGCTGAATCGCCTGCGCCCGATCCAAGTGCGCCTGTACCGATGGCGCCGCCTTCTGAATGAAGTTTTTCAGCTCGGGGTTCTGCGCCGCTGCCATCGCCGTGGTCGCAGTTGCCAGCAGGTTCACGTGATATGTGACCTGATCGTCGATGTAGGCCTTGTCGAAATCTCGGCCTTTGGCGGCATTGTTCAGCATCGACATCACGCGGTCCGACTCTGCCTTGCTGTTGTCACCACCCGGAGGGGCGGGTGTGACAGCCAGTTTCTTTGCCAGCGCCTGCCCATCACGGCGAAGGGCATGGTGGTCTCGCATCATCATTCTCGCGAATTCACGCACTTCGCTGTTAGTCCCCTTTGTCACCGCGATTGCACCACTCGCGCTGTCGAGCAGGTTGGACTGGTCAAGAACATAGACGATGTTGGCGTCAGTCAACGCCGCCAGCGGCGGGGGCGCCATGGCCATGCCCGTGTCGCCCATCATTGCGCCGGTATCCGACACCCCCATGCCGGTGTCCGAGGTTCCGGCGTCACCACCGGAACAACCGGATGCCGCGAAGATCGCTCCCAACGCGAGTCCGATTCCATAGTGTTTCGATCTCAGCATTTCACCTCCCGGGAAGTTTGATGATTCGACCCTGTTCTACGTGCAATGCTGATGCCGGGCTCGCCGGTCGGTGAGCCCACCGCGATCGGCGCTGGCGTGGTTATTCGCTCGTGGTTGATTCCGGAGGCGCAACGGCACTATTGTAGACCTGAAGGGTT
>JALYOO010000155.1 GCA_030856845.1 Gemmatimonadota bacterium | reverse complement strand
TGCTCGGATTCATGTTGAGGCAGAACGGTATGTCCAGCTGTCCAGTATTGACGCCGAAGGGCACCACCGGCAGTACGACGACGCTCGCACCTGCTTCGACCGCGATCCGCGCTGATTCCGCGGCGACATGCATCGTCTCGTAGTTGTCGGTGCCGTAGGGCAGATGATAGTTGTGCGCCTCTGTTGCGCCCCATGGAAGCACAGCTACCTGGTAGCTCCGTGCAGCTACGGTCTTCCAGGTCGTTTCCTCGAGAACATGCTGTCTTGCGGGCAAGGTACGCTCAGCGATCGGAGTTAGGGACGCAAAGTCACCGACTTGCAGAAACGTACGCTCTACCTGCCGCGTAGTGACGTATGCGCCGATGGAACTAACTTACTGGTCACGAAAGCTGTCCGCACTCGTCCGCGACGCACCGTCCACAACCCCTGTCCGGAGTATTTATGGATCTGCTTACCTGGCTCATCGTGGGACTTATTGCCGGAGTTCTTGCATCGCTCGTGATGGGCGGTACTGGCTTCGGTCTGATCGGTGACATCATCATCGGAATTGTGGGCGCGTTCGTTGGAGGATGGATCTTCAGCGCGCTCGGAGTGACGGTCCCGCTGGGCGGCATGGCCGGGACTATTCTCGTCGCATTCATCGGAGCCGTTGTGCTGCTCTTCGTCATCCGGCTGGTACGCGGTTCGACCAGGCGCGCGTAGCGAAAAAAGACGCACGCGATGTTGATGTCGCGTGCGTCTTCGAGGCAGAAGGGGTCGGGGGGCGCGAGGCCGGATTGCTAAATCTAGAATCGCGCTTCGACGTAAAGATTCGTGCGGATCTTCTTTTCCGGATAGATGCCGCGCGCGATGTCGAAACGCACCAGCCCATCCAGGAACGACGCGCCCACGCCTGCGCCACTCAGTGGTCGCCCCGGAGTTCCGAAGTCGCGCCGGCTTCCCGCCCATCCCAGATCACCGAAGATCACCGGGCGTGCACCGACGAAGCTCGAGCCGAGCTCGACTCGCGTCATCCAGAACGCGTCACCGATAGCTGCACCAGCCTGTTGACCCCGCACCGATTGCGTCCCGCCCAGATACCAGAGGCGCTGTGCAGGCACTCCACCGCCCGACGTTCCGCCGCTCAACGTGAGAGCTCCGTCCAGCCGGCGCGTCAGTCCACGCGATGCCGTAACATCGAACATCGCCCGCGCATAGTCGAAGTCGCCGGCGGCTGCCTCTATCCGAGCGGTTCCGAACAGGCGGAGACCGTGAGGATCGAGCCCACGCGATCCATGACGCTCAGCCGCTACACCAATGACGTTGCCGTTTTTCGCATCGATATTCTCGCGAAACTCTGTATCACCGATCGCGTTGGCTAGCGAAAAATTCGTTTTCTTTCTCGCGTCGCCGTGGTGCTCGGCAAACACACGCCATGCGCCTGACGCTGAATCGTCGCTCGTTCCGGCGAGCTCGAGGCCAACGGTGCGATAGTAGAACCCCTCGTCGCGTCCAAACAGCAACGCTGACAGCGAGCTTCCGAAACTGAACGGATCGGCGAAGTCGTTGGCCGATGACAGACGTCGATAGGCGCCGACCCCCAACGTCGTACGGCCGTCGGTTTTCCTGAGGCCTATCTCGGCGTTCGGCTCCCAGTCGGCAACGCCGATACGCACGGATGCCCGCGCCGTGTAGCCTCCGCCCAGACTCTGACGAGCGGCGATCCCCGACGAGAGTCCCTCGATTCGATTGTAGCGCGTGAGCCCGAGCCCGTAGGTGATGACAGGCCTTTGTGGAATCCAGCCCGGTTGTGCGCCCAGTGTCAGAGCCGCATCCACCAGTGCGTCTCTTTCCTTGACGCCGAACAGCTCTTCACCTTCCTCGTAGATCGACTTCGGCAGCTCGGGCGAGTGCGCCAGCGCGGCGGTGTCGCACGACTGCTTCACGACCATCGTCATTCCCTGATCGCGCCGAGTGACCGTGCGTGTGCGCTCGCCGCCGGATTTGCATTCGGCCCTCCGCTGCCGAAAGCGTTGCGCCCGCGATACTGAATCCTGCGCTGTATCGGCATAGGCGATCACCGGCAACGGCACCGGCGATGACCCGTTCACGCTGGCGTACTTGAAGCTCTGCTCGATCTTGAACGGAGCTCGCATGAACCCCGCGTTCGCTCCGCCTTCGATCGCCTGAAGGCGAGGCAGCCAGAACCTGCTCTCGTGCAGGCCGTATTCGACAGTCACCGAGTTCACATACGCCGTCAAAGGCGTGATCATCGCGGTCACCCACTTCGGCGGCTTGTCGTCATCGTCAGTGGCGTCCTCCTTCGCAATCTCCCAGATGT
>JALYOO010000241.1 GCA_030856845.1 Gemmatimonadota bacterium | reverse complement strand
GAGCAGTCCGGCGGTGGACAGGTCGCTCGCGGAGCTGAACATTCGCGGCCTCACTGGCGCGACGATCCTCGCTATCACAAGGCGGGGAGACTCGGGGGCGAAGGTAATGGTCCCGACGGGCAAGGAGCGGCTGCGCGATGGTGATGTGCTTGCGCTGGCAGGGTCAACCGAAGCGGTCAACGCTGCGAAGGAGCTGCTGACGCTGTCGCGAAGGGTGACGAACGTGGGTGCGCCGATCGCGACCGATGCGGAGCGGGATATGGCGAAGGCGCGAAGCGAGGCCTAGGAACGCTAGCGCTCCGTCACCGCGATCACGTCACCGTTGCCCACCGCGACAGGGTTCCGGGCCCACCACTCGTGGGCAGTGACGTCGGACCACCGATCCTTGACGTGCAGCTCATCGAACAGGCGTGCCAGCTCCACGGCGTCGCGCGGCCTGTCCGCGGGATCCTTTGCGAGGCAGCGAAGCACGAGCTCATCGAGGTCACGGGAAACTTTGTGCGGTGCTCTGGCTGAAGGCGGCTCAGGCACTGCCTGGATGTGCTGCACCATCATCATCATCGGATTGACGGCAGTGAAGACGTGCGCGCCCGTCAGCAGCCAGTAGGTGACACATCCGAGTGCGTAGACATCCGCTGGGGGGCCGACGCTGCCGCCGCTCACAGCCTCGGGCGCCATGAACGCCGGTGTCCCGCTCACCGCGCCTGCTGCCGTCAACGTCATCTGGGCCGGGGAAACTTCCGTGCCCTTCTTCACGAGGCCGAAGTCCAGCACCTTGACGTAGTCCACCGACAATCCCATTCGGCAGCTGAAGATATTCGACGGCTTTACGTCGCGATGCACCAGCCCGCGCTGATGTGCTTCACCGAGTGAGTCGCAGACCTGGCGCATCAGGTGAATCGCGCGCGGCACAGGCAGCGGGCCGTGCTTCGCGACCAGCTCCTGGAGATCTATTCCTTCGAGCAGCTCCATCACATAGTAGAAGGTCCCATCCTCGGCGACTCCGTAGTCGTAGAGATCGATCGTATGCGGAGAGCGAAGCGTTGCCGCCGCTTCGGCCTCACGACGAAACCGCTCCACGGCGACGCGTCCGGCATCGGGTGTGCTTTCCTCGAGGGCGTGAGGAGAGATCAGCTTCACAGCGGCGGGCCGCGCGAGCAGTCGGTGTCTGGCGCGATACACTTCACCCATGCCGCCGCGGCCGAGCAGGTTTTCGAGTCGGTAGCTGCCGAGTTCTCGGGCCTTGCTCACCTGGCGGCTCAGTGTGCGAATCACGTTGGCCGGGACTACCGCGAGGAACGCGCAGATGTACACCGGCAGCACGAGCCACATCAGCTCGAACAGGGAAGGATCGTTGCTGACACCGCGCAGCTCGACGATATACAGCGCGATCGGGATTGTCGTTGCCGCGGCAAGGGCGACCAGCAACGTCTTCCGCGGCGATGCCGGCGCGATCGCCGGATACAGCAGGATGATGACACAGACCCAGGACACCGCCCAGGGTTCTGTGCGCGGAGTCCATTCACTGACGAGAGCTACGATGAACGCTGTCGCGAGCTCAAAGCCAAGGCCGATGTCGATCGCCCGGCCAGGGTTCCCCTCGCAACGGTTGACGTACAATGCCACCCCCAGTGCGAGCACCAGGCCGAGCAGGGCGAACACGCTTTCCGCTGAGCTCCACGTGGGCGCACCGGGCGTCGCCGGCAGTATCCGTCTGACTCCCTCGTTCATCACGAGTACGAACACCCACAGCGCCGCGATCGAGAACGCGGCCACTCGAACGCGCGCCCGCGCGCGTTCGAGGATATCGGCGGGAAGAGGAGTGCTTCCGCTGGAAAAAATGCCACTCGCGCTCGATGTCCCGAGCGAGGTGGCTGGTCCTATCGTGATGTCTGCGTCGGTAGTCATGGTGGTGTCGCTATTACCGAATGCTAAGACACCAGCCAGGCAGTAGCAAAGTTAAAGCGTCCTCGTCTCACTCTCTTGAAGCGATCCGTCTTAATGCCTGCACGGCCTGGACTGTCTCGGCACTCGGGAGCGCTCCCTTCACGACAGCCTGTACCAGCTTGTCATCACGGTCGTACAAGTCGTACCCGAACCACAATTGTCCGTCGCGAATGTATGCAGTCCCATACGTTATGTAGACGGGCAGCTTGCGGGGCAGGTTGATCCGCCGGTCATCCCCGCCGGTCTGCATCTGCTGCTGCACCTTACCGGCGTCCCACCCGAGCACCCATTGCGCCAGCTCCGCCGGCTTTTCGAGGCGAATGCAGCCGTGGCTGAACGCGCGCACGTCTTTCTCGAACAGCTCATCCTGCGGCGTATCATGCAGGTAGATGTTGAAGTTGTTGGGGAAAATGAATTTCACGAGGCCGAGTGAGTTCTTCTCACCCGGCGTCTGACGGATGCGCCGCGTGCCCTTTTCCGACCAGAACTCGTAGTTGTTCGCCCCCATATAACCCGGGTCGGATGCGATCTTGGGAAAAAGCTCCTTCTCGGCGATGTCCGGTGTCACGTTCCAGTACGGTCTGAATACGACAAACTCCATCGAGTCCGAGAAGACCGGAGTGACACGTCCTTCGTACTCCTGACCGACGATCACCTTCATCTCCAGCACCGGCTTCCCGCCATCCCACGCGGCCAGCCGGAACGCCGGCACGTTGACATGGATGTACCGTTTGCCGAAAGAGCGGGGCAGCCAGCGAAGTCGCTCGAGGTTCGCGGCGATCTGCGCAGTACGGTACGCTGCCGAAAGATTCAACGCCACCAGGGTTTCGCCGCCGAGGGAACTGTCGACGACGATACCGTGTCGCTGCTGAAACAAAGCGACGGCAGAAGCGAGTCCCTGATCATAGACCATTGCAGCAGTCGCGGTCTGATTCGTCTGGCTCGCGGGGCGCGCTAGCGGAGCCGGTGCTGCGGCCGGAACGATCCCTTCCATCGTAAGACGATTGCGAAGCGCAGCGAGTCGAGCGGAGCTGGCACGATCGCCGGGCTTGAGCGCTTCGCCTTTGGGTACTCCCGGCCATCCTCCCTTCGCGGCGATTCGCTGAAACCTGTCCAGCTCACGTCGTAAAGCAGTGTAGTCAGGGTCCTGCGGCCGCATCGATGCGATTGATTTTTCCAGCGCCGGGTTGCGGAGGCCTCTCGCAAGCGCGCTGTCGACGTTCTCTTCCTGCGGATCGATGTGCCAGCTCTGCGCGACAGACTTCGGATCCACCTGACCGGTCAGGTAATCCTCTCCCAATGCCGAGTATGCGGCAGTGAGAACGATGTCTGCTTCCGCTAGCTGTTCCGCGGTCGGGGCGGCGGACTGCTGTACGGTGGAAATCGCCTGCGCCAGCGCGCCCACGGGGTAGGCGTCCATTCGCATTCCGTCCTGCTCCGCCTGTAGCACAGCGGTGCTGAGCGCGAATGTGCGGTCTTCATACAACCCGTCATTGGCCAGCCATAGAGCATTGTTTCCGTACAGCTTGTAGAGACGCTTCGTGTGTCCCCACTGGTCGTCGTCTATTCTGGGCGGTGGGGCTGATGCAAGGCGCTTTCGCATGGCAGCCTCGATAGCGCTGGCGGGAACTCCTTTCACTGAGGTCAGCTTCGCCGGCGACCAGGTTGCATCAGTGTCGTTGACGCCCGCAACGGTGCCTGCTTTGTCTCCCGAGCAGCTGACAACTACGGATGCGGCGAAAAGGACTGCGGTGTACTTCGATATGTGCATTGGGCCTCTAAGGTCGGTTCCGGTGTTCTGCTTATTACCCCGGCGATTGTGCGGAGTACCCAGGAAGGCGAGAAGCGGGCCAGCTGATGTGACTGAATTTCGCTGGCTCGGAGTGCCAGAGTTGTCACCTTCAGGCGCCGCGGCAACC
>JALYOO010000233.1 GCA_030856845.1 Gemmatimonadota bacterium | reverse complement strand
CCTTTCCACCTGGCGATGCTCGTCAATTCTCTACCTGCGGGTTCGACTTGGGCCGGAGCGGGAATTGGGGGCTTTCAGTTTGCGGTCAACGCGATGGCCGTTACCATGGGCGGGTATGTGCGCATTGGCCTGGAAGACAATCTCTATATGGACAGAGAGAAGCGACGTCTAGCCACTAATGCCGGTCTTGTCGAGCGGATCGCCCGGCTCGCGCGTGCCGCGGACCGTGAGTTGGCAACCCCTGAAGAAGCGCGCGCTATCATTGGTCTGCCCCCGCTCAAGCAGACCTTGGCGACGTCATGATTCGAGCGCCCGGCGCAACAGCGCATCCGCTCTGTCTGATCCGGAGGGAAACCGCTTGACGGATTCGGGCGTTGCACCGGCGATGAGAAGCGCTTCGAGGATCGCCGTCGAATCATGGGGTGTCCACTCCGACTGCTCCACCTGCGCGCGCGCGGCGACAGAAAGGGGCGTCTCTCCGTTGACGTCAGCTGCCTCTACCGGCGCGCCGCGCCGCAGGAGCACCTCCACAGTATCCAGACGCTCCCGCCAGGTGGCAACGTGAAGAGCGGTCTCGCCCCGTAGCCAAGGGGGATTGGCGCGTGGTGCTGCGATGTCCATTCCAAGATCCAGCAGAATGTTTACGCCCTTGGAGTTGCCGGCTCCGGCGAAATCGATCAGGAGGGGGTCGCCCTGCGCCACCACGCGCGCGATCAACGCCGGGTCGTCAGCGCGCATGTTGCCAACGAGCATGTCCTGTCCGCGTGCGCAAGCTGCGAGCAGGGTTTCCTCGGGGTCGAGAATAGGCGGAAATCCGCGTTGCTCGAAAAGATCGAGGACATCGGCTCGACCCATTCGGGCGGCCGTGGAGAAGGCGGACCGGCCGTCCTTCGCGAGCAATGCCGGGTCTGCGCCGTGAACGAGCAGCAGCTCTACATAGCGGAGCGGGTTCCCGAAACCCAGTGCCGCGTGCAGTGATCTCTTCCCCCAGTGGCTCAGGTGATTGGGATCGGCGCCCCGTTTCAACAGCCATTCCGCGGCATCGTAGTCGGTCCAGTTGAGTTTGCGATGCAACATCGTGCAAAGGCTGTCTATCGACAGCTTCCCGCTCTCGACGATCGCCATCATCGCCTCGTTCTCGAATCCCTCCGGGGCGTGATAGGTGACTTCCCCGTCGTTGGGGTCCGCCCCGCGCTCGAGCAGCAGCCTAGTCACTCCGGCGTGATGCGCCACTCCGGCCGCGCCGAACAGGGCGCTCTCGAATTCGGGAGTCGGGAGGTGATCGTTGGAGTAGAATCCAGTGTGGGGATTGGCACCCGCGTCAAGCAGCGCCGCCGCTGTTCGCTCGAATCCCGCAGACCTGTCCCGATCGAGGCTCAGATACCTGGAGAAGCAGAGGTGCGTAAGCGCATCCCAGTCGCGCGGGCCGGATTTGGCCGTGGCAAGTGACGGATCCGCCGTGAGCATTCGCCGCACCACGCCGTCTGAGCCCAGTATCGCGGCGGTATGAATGTCTGCCTCCCCAACCTCAGGATTTGTGGCGAGGATGGCGACGGCATCGTCGAGCGTACCGGATGCGTGTGATCTGTCGAGGGGAACGCACGCAGCGTCGATGAAGGCCGCGCGCAGGTCTGCCAGTTGAAGCGGCATGCCGCTGCCCTCTCGCTAAATGTCCAGGTTACTCACGAACTTCGCGTGCTCCTGAATGAACAGCCGGCGCGGCTCCACTTCGTCTCCCATCAGTCTCTCGAAGATATCGTTGGCAAGAAAAGCGTCCACCGGCGTCACCTTGAGGATCGTTCTCGTCTCCGGATCCATCGTCGTCGACCACAGCTGGCCCGGATTCATTTCGCCGAGGCCCTTGTATCGCTGAATGTTGATCGACGACTTGCCCTCGCCGTTACTCAGCCGCGCCGCATACTCGTCGCGTTCTTTTTCGTCGTAGGCGTAATACTCTTCCTTGCCCTTACCCACACGGTAGAGAGGTGGTTGAGCGATGTAGATGTAACCGGCTTCGATGAGCTCGGGCATCTGCCGGTAGAAGAACGTCAGCAGCAACGTTCTGATGTGCGCGCCGTCCACGTCGGCATCGGTCATCAGGATGATCTTGTGGTACCTGACGTTCTCCAGCGTGAACTCATCCTTGATGCCCGCGCCGATTGCCGTGATGATCGTGCGGATTTCCTCGTTGCCGAGGATCTTGTCGATGCGCGCCCGTTCGACGTTGAGGATCTTCCCTCGGAGTGGCAGGATCGCCTGAAAAGCGCGGTTGCGGCCCTGCTTTGCCGATCCACCAGCGCTGTCACCTTCGACAAGGTAGATCTCGCACAGCGCGGGATCGCTCAGCGAACAGTCGGCGAGTTTTCCGGGCAGGTTTCCGACGTCGAGCGCCGATTTCTTTCGCGTAAGATCGCGCGCCTTTCGCGCCGCTTCGCGCGCGCGCGCAGCGGAGATGGCTTTCTCGATGACGATGTTCGCAACGCGCGGGTGCTCCTCGAGATATGCGCCGAGCATCTCGTTGACCACCGACTTGACGGCACCCTCGACCTCGGAGTTGCCGAGCTTAGTCTTCGTCTGGCCCTCGAACTGAGGCTCGCGAACCTTGACGGACAGAACCGCGGTGAGGCCTTCACGAACGTCATCGCCGCTAAGCGTTACCTCGCCGCCCTTTTTAGACTGGTTCTTCGACGCGTAAGCGTTGATCGTGCGGGTCAGCGCCGACTTGAATCCGGTGAGGTGCGTTCCGCCTTCGTGCGTGTTGATGTTGTTCACGAAGGAGAAAACGTTTTCGTTGTAGCCGTCGTTGTACTGAAACGCGAGCTCGATCCCGACGTCGTCGCGATCCGTCTCGATGTACACGATCTCGGTGTGGAGCGGTTTCCTCGCGGCATTCAGAAACTGCACCATTTCCTTCAATCCGCCCCTCGCCAGGAACATCTCGTCCTTCTCCTGGCCCTCGCGCTCATCGCGGATGTGAATCTCCACACCCTTGTTGAGGAACGAGAGCTCGCGAAGGCGAGTGGCGAGTGTGTCGTAATCGTAGCGAAGCTCGGTGAAAATCTCGGGGTCCGGCTTGAACCAGACTTTCGTTCCCGTCTCTCGGCCGATCTTCCCCAGAACTGATAGCTGGCTCCTCGTGTACCCGCGCACGAAATCCATGTAGTGCTCTTTGCCGTCGCGCTTGACCCACACCTTGAGCTGTTCCGACAATGCGTTCACCACCGAGACGCCAACACCGTGCAGACCGCCGGAAACCTTGTACGTGTTCTTGTCGAACTTCCCGCCGGCGTGCAGCACGGTCATCGCGAGCTCGACGCCGGGTATCCGTTCCGTCGGATGAATGTCGACGGGAATCCCCCGGCCGTCATCGATGACGGTGATCGAGTCATCCGGGTGGATCGTGACTTCGATCTTTTTCGCGTGCCCCGCGAGGGCCTCGTCGATGGAATTGTCGACGACCTCGTACACCAGGTGGTGCAACCCTCGCGACGAGGTGGATCCGATGTACATGCCGGGACGTTTGCGCACGGCTTCAAGGCCCTTGAGCACCTGAATTTGTTCCGCACCGTAACGGTTCTCGCTCGCAATCGCGGCTTTCGGCATGAAGGCTTGAGGGGTCGAAAAGGTGGGACCGAACACACCCCGAAAAAAGGGCGGTCGGCAGATTGAATAATCTAACGCGAATCGGGGCTTGGCGCAACGCTCGGATAGCGTATTAACCCATTATCGCGGAATAACTTAGCGCCTAAGCTGAAACCGGATTTTTCGTACCTTCGAGGGGCTCTCCACCCGGTTCAGTGCCGCCAGCAGCTGAGGCTCCAGCAAAGACAGCTCGGACATCCACGCGTGGGTGCTTACGGCCACGAAAAGCGTGCCATCGGCCGTGATCGAAATTGGTTGCGTCACCGCGGCGATCTGGCCGCCGACCAGCTCCGGCCACTTCGCCATTACGTCAACCTGCTCGACACGCTGAGCGATACCGCGCTCACGCAGGAAGCCGGTGACCGCGTCCGCAATCGGCACTGGTCGTCGCTTCTTATCCGTCACGCTGCATCCTCTATCCTGCCGCCCGCGATGCGCCTTCGTTCGAGAGTAAGGAGCTCCGGCGGAATGTCGCTCTCGCGAGGGACGACGAGTACGGTCTGCCCCAGCCCCGCACTTCGCAGCAGCTCGAGGATGCTGGCCGACCGTCTCACGTCCAGCTCCGCGAACGGATCGTCGAGAAGCAGCAGCGGTTCGAGGCCGCACGCGGCGCGAAGCGTCGCACCCTCGAGCATGCGCAGCGCGATCGCGGCGGTGCGTTGCTGGCCCGCCGATCCGAACAGGCGAAGATCCCGGTCAGCCAGCGACAATCGAAGGTCGTCGCGGTGAGGCCCCGAATGAGTCATCCCCCGTCTGATGTCGTGGCTCCTTTGCCGTTCGAACAGGGAGAGCAGCGCTGTACGAGGGTCGTCCTCGGCCTTCTGCGAGCTGGCATAGTCCATCGTGGTCTCATCCTGCTCACCGATCGCCGCTGCGAGCCGCGCAAAATCGGATTCGTGCTCCTTGATCCAGCGCGATCGTTCCAGTATCAGTGTCGCGCCATGCTCGGCGAGTGCCGGCTCCCAGACGGCCACCGATGTCTCGTCGGCCGAACCCCGTGCAGCTTCCCGAAGCGCTGCGTTGCGTCTCGCCAGTGCCGCGCGATAGTGCTGGAGAGCGGACAGATAGCGGCGGGATGAGAGTGCGAGCACCAGGTCGAGAAAGCGCCGCCGCTCACCCGGCCCGCCGGCCACCAGTTGAACGTCACGTGGTGAGAACATCACCGATGGAAATGAGCCGAACGCATCGCTCAGGCGCGCAGCCACGGCACCATCGCGCGTCACCTTTTTTCGCTTGCTGATCGTCTCGAATCCGGCGGATAGCTCATGCGCTGAATCGGTGTGGACCTGGCTCGACACGTGAAAGGCCGGCGCTCCAAAACGGACGAGGTCCTGGTCACGCGCACCGCGCACGCTCCTCAGCACCTGCATGTAGTAGATGCCTTCCAGCAGATTCGTTTTGCCCTGCCCATTCTCTCCTACGATCGCGAGCCCGGCGTCCGGAAACTCGACGTCCAGCCTTTCGAGGTTCCTGAAATCGCGAAACGAGGCGCGTGCGAGCCTTACGCGCTGCGGATTCAACTACCGGTGAACGCCGGCGCCCGCTTGTCGAGGAAGGCCGACATCCCCTCCCGCATGTCCGCCGTCGCCGTCAGCAACCCGAAATGATTCGCCTCGAGGGTGAGCCCGTCTTCGAGCGACATGCCAAGCCCGCGGTCGACCGCTTCGATGCACATTTCTATCGCGAGCGGAGCGTTGGCGAGAATCCGCCGGAGCATCTCCGTTGCCGTCGGGATCAGCGCATCCGGGGCGACCACCTGGTTCACTAACCCGATTCGGTACGCTTCTGCTGCGTCGATCATGTCCGCCGTAAGAAGCAGCTCGAGGGCCCGCCCTTTTCCCACCAGTCGCGGAAGACGCTGCGTAGCGCCGTAGCCCGGACAAATGCCGAGCTTCGCCTCTGGCTGGCCGAACTTCGCCTTGTCCGAGGCAATGCGAATGTGACAGGCCATGGCGAGCTCGCAACCTCCTCCCAGCGCGAAACCGTTGACCGCCGCGACCACCGGCTTGGGGGAAGTCTCGAACCGGCGAAACACGTCCTGTCCGGCGCGGGCCAGTTTCCTGGCGCCGACTGCGCTCTCTGACGAGAGCTCCGAAATGTCCGCCCCTGCGATAAACGCGCGTCCGGCTCCGGTCAATATCAGCGCGGAGATGTCGTCGCGCGCGCGCACTTCGTCGATCGCACTGCCCAGCTCGGCGATTGTGCCGGCGTTCAATGCGTTCAGCTTGTCGGGGCGGTTGACCGTCAGCGTTGCAAGCCGGTCGTCAACCGCGAGCGTGAGAAATTCGTATTGCATGGCGCGCGAGTTGAGGTGGGACTGTCGACGGTGTAATGTACCCGGCCTCGGTTGCGTTCGCCTACACGGAGTTGCATGGCGGAAAGGTGGATCCTGCGGAAGGGATCGAAGGAGAGCGGGTTCCAATACGTCGGTGCGAACGGCGCGCGTATTCGCGACAAGGAAAAGCTGAGTCGTATCGATGCGCTGCGCATCCCTCCCGCGTGGCGCGACGTGCACATTGCGACCAATGCCCGGGCTTCGATCCAGGTGTGGGGTCTCGACGCGCGCGGACGCAAACAGTACCGCTATCACCAGCGGGCGGTGCAGAAGGGAGAGCTTCGGAAATACTATCGCGTGCGTCAGATGGCGAAAGCGCTCCCGCCTCTCAGAAAAAAGATCCTCAAGGATTTCAAGCTTCGCGGATTTCCGCGCGACAAAGTCTGCGCGGGGATCGTGCTGCTCATTGCGGACACTTTCCTGCGGGTTGGCAGCGACCGTTACGAGCGGGAGAACAACACATTCGGGATCACCACCATGCGAAAGTCGCATGTCGATTACGATGGCGAAAAGGTCTGGTTCGAATACGTTGGAAAGCTGTCCAAGGATCAGAAGCAATTCATCGTGAAGCCCGATCTGATGCAGTTCATTGAAGAGTTGCTCGGAACCCCGGGAGCGAGACTCTTCCGGTATCAGCGTGACGGTGAATGGGTGAACGTCGATGCCCGCGAAGTAAATCGCTATCTGCAGAATGCGGCCGGGTTTCCGTACACCGCGAAGGACCTTCGCACATGGGGAGGGACCCTGCGCGCGGCAATGTTCCTGGCGGAGCAGGGATCTGTGAAAAACGAGAAAGCCCGCAAGGCGACAGTCGCGATGATGATGCGTTCCGTTGCGCCGGACTTGGGCAACACTCCCGCCATCTTCCGCAAGTCGTACGTGCATCCGATGGTCGTGACCCGCTATCTGAAGAACGGGGCCACGATCGTGATTCCTGAAAAAAAGCGCCGCCGGTTACCCCATGAGAACAGCGCCGAAGAAGATGCGCTGATTGTGTTTCTCGATGAGTACTTCCCGGAGCGTCGAGTCGATCGCCGCAAGCGAGCCGCCAGGAAGGAACGACGGGCGTGAAGCACGTTCTCGCTATCGACCAGGGAACGACCGGCAGCACGTGCCTCGTCGTGTCAGCTGAAGGAAAAGTCGCGGGCAGGGGATACCAAGAGATCACTCAGTATTTTCCAAGACCCGGATGGGTGGAGCATGACGCGGTTGAAATCTTCGAGCGAACTGTCGCCGCGGCTCGAGATGCGATCGCCAGCAGCGGTGTAATTCCCGATGCGATCGGCATCACCAATCAGCGCGAGACTATCGTCCTGTGGGACCGGTCGAACGGAGAGCCAATGGCACGTGCGATCGTCTGGCAGGATCGCCGCACCGTTGAGCGTTGCCGCGAGCTGGCACCCCGGGCAACGGATATCTCTGCAAGAACCGGGTTGCCGCTCGATCCCTATTTCTCCGCCACCAAGATCGAGCATCTGCTGTCATTGCCGACGATCGACGCCAACGTTGGCACGGGTAATGTCGTCGCCGGAACGATTGATTCGTGGCTGATCTGGAAGCTCACCGGAGGAGCGGTGCATGCCACCGATCCGACGAACGCATCGCGCACGATGCTGTTCGACACGAGCACTCGCGCGTGGAGTAAAGAGCTCTGCTCGATCTTCTCGGTGCCACTGGAGATGCTGCCGGAAGTCCGGCGCTCGAGCGGCGACTTCGGCGTTGCGACATCCGAACACTTTGGAGTCGAGATTCCGATCCTCGGCGCTGCGGGCGACCAGCAGGCGGCGCTTTTTGGACAGGGCTGCGTGAATCCCGGCGAGGCGAAGAACACTTACGGTACTGGCGCTTTTCTCCTGTTGAATACGGGCGGCATCCGCGCCGATCCCGGTGACGGAATACTGTCGACCGTTGCCTGTGACGCGACTGGCGGATACGCTTTTGCGTTGGAGGGTTCGATTTTCATCGCGGGCGCTGCAGTGCAGTGGCTTCGTGACGGGCTCGGCATCATCAAGGGCGCATCGGAGACCGAAACCCTTGCGCGAGGGCTCGAATCGAACGACGGTGTGTATTTCGTACCTGCGCTGGCGGGCCTCGGTGCACCGCACTGGGAGCCTGACGCGCGGGGGATGATCACCGGATTGACGAGGGGAGCGACTCGCGCGCACCTGGCGCGGGCGGCGCTCGAGGCGATGGCTTTTGGCACCGCCGACGTGGTCGAGGCGATGCGCGTGCGCAGCGGCGTACCTTTCGAGCGACTGCGCGTTGACGGTGGGGCAACCGTCAACGACTGGCTCATGCAATTTCAGGCCGACGTGCTCGGAGTTCCCGTCGAGCGGTCAGAAATCGTCGAGACAACTGCCCTCGGAGCGGCGGGACTCGCCGGCGTCGCAGGGGGAGTGTGGCGGGATGGAAGCGAGTTCCACGCCGTTCGCAGCTACAAGACATTTGCGCCGGCCGCGGACGCGGACCGCGTCACCGCGTCGCGTGCAGGGTGGAACAGGGCAGTGCGAGCGGCGTTGCACTGGGCGAGAGATAACGGCTCTTCGGAGGAGCAATGAACCGGCAACAACTGGGAAGCCGTTCGCGCACAAATCGCCACTCCACGATTGCGAGAGCGCTGAGGGGATCGGGACTGCTGCTGCTTGCGGCCTGCGCCGGACGTACCGCGGAATCGACACCGGGCGCAACCCGCTCGGCCGCCTCAACGAGCCGGCTTCCCGTTGTCCAGCAGGCATCGCTTGCGACTTCTACCGGAAATCTCGCAGGGTCAATTCAGCTTCCCGCTTCAAGAGCGCCGTTTCCTGTCGTCCTGATAATCGCCGGCTCCGGGCCCACCGACCGCGACGGAAATACACCCGCGCTACCGGGCACCAACAACAGCCTCAAGCTGCTCGCGGAAGGCCTTGCTGCGCAGGGCATTGCTACCCTCCGCTTCGACAAACGGGGAGTGGGCGCCAGTGCCACCGCCGCGACCACCGAGGCCGAGCTCCGCTTCACGAACTATGTGGACGACGCAGCCGCCTGGGTTCGCCAGCTGCGATCGGATCCGCGCTTCTCCACGCTCACCATCGTCGGGCACAGCGAAGGCTCTCTCATCGGAATGGTCGCTGCGAAGCAGGCAGGGGTGGACGGATTCGTCTCCATCGCCGGAGCAGGGCGAAGGCCCCCTGAAATAATCAGCGAGCAGCTCGCCGCCCAGCTTTCGAAGGAGATCGTGGCGCGCGCTCAGGATATAATGAAACAGATCGAAAGCGGCGGAAAACCGGATTCCATTCCGCCGGTTCTGCAGCCCCTGTTCAGGCCAAGCGTGCAGCCATATCTCGTGTCATGGTTCAAGTTCGATCCGGTGGTCGAGATAGCCGCGCTCGACATCCCCGCGCTGATCGTGCAGGGCACTACCGATCTGCAGATCGGTCAGGCCGATGCGCGTCGTCTCGCGTCCGCGTACCCGGCGGGCAGGCTGGTGATCGTGGAGGGTATGAACCACGTGTTGAAGGCAGCGCCCGCTGACCGCCAGCTACAGATGCGGTCGTACATGGATCCGACACTTCCCGTCGTTCCGCTGTTGGTGAGCGAGGTCGCCGCTTTCGTTCACACTGTGAAACGCAAGGCTCCCGCTCCGTGACGCGAGGGGCGCCCTGCCCGTGGCGCGCAACGCAAAACGGAGCACCGAAACGCATAGCGCCTGACTCTGAACGCATGACTCTCAACGCGAGCCACTATGCGAAAAACCGTCAGGAATTCGTCATTGGTAGGGCGATGACCAGGCGGTGGCCCGCAGTGGTACTGGCGAGCATCATTCTAGCCTGGCCTCGCATGGCGCCATCACAACCTTCCGACCCGACCGGTTCGCGGCGCGCCGATACAGCTCGCATCGAGCCGCCCGTCCACCGCGCTGTTCCTGAAGCGTGGACCGGGCCTGACAAGGTGAAGCATTTCTTCATCTCGGCTTTTCTCGAGAGCGTGTCCTTCGCCGCACTGGAAAGCGCCGGAGCCGATCGTGGCGTAGCGCTCGCCGGCGGTATCGCGGCGGCTGCGGTTGCAGCCACCGGCCGCGAGATCTACGACCGCCGTACGAAGGGGGTATTCAGCATTCCGGACCTCTTGTGGGACGCCGCCGGGGCTGCAGCGGCGCTTCTCGTGCTCAATCGTACCCAGCGGTAGCCGTCACGCCGCCCCGCGCCCCTCCATATATTCCGATCTGTGAAAACACGCGTGAAGTTCATGCTCGGCGGTGTCGCTGTGCTAGGCACGGCGGGCTACCTGATGGCCAGCTCGATCCGGGATACGGCCGTGTACTATCTGACGCCCGGAGAGCTGTCCGCGAAAACGGTGTCTGATCCGACTTTCTTCGAAACCGGAGTGAAAGTCGGTGCGCGTGTCGTGCCTGGCTCGATCAAACGCGAACCCGGCGGGAGGCAGGTCAGCTTTGCGATGACGGATGGCGCCAAGACGTACAACGTCGTTTACCGCGGCATCACGCCTGACACGTTCACCGACGGCGTCGACGTCGTCGTGGAAGGAAGGCTGGGGCGCGACGGTACGTTCCGAGCCACGACTCTGCTGGCGAAGTGCGCCTCTCGATACGAGAACGCGCCCGAGAAATATAAGGACACACCCGGTTACCGCGCGGCGGCCAGCAGTTAAGTGATTCTGGTCGGTGAGCTGTCGCTGTGGGTCGCCCTGCTGATGGCGATCTGGGCGGCAACGGTTTCGTTCGCGGGCGGAGCCCTGAAACGGCGGGATCTCGCTTCCAGCGGCGAGCGTGCGATCCATGCAACCCTGGCGATGGTGGTGCTCGCCTCTGCCGGACTATGGACCGCCCTCTTCACACACGACTTCTCCATCAAGTACGTAGCGTCCTTCAGCAGCGCGAACCTGCCGAAGGTCTACACGTTCACGGCATTCTGGGCGGGGCAGTCCGGGTCCATGCTGTTCTGGTGCCTTATCCTCGCCGGCTACTCGTCAGTGGCGTTGTATACAAACCGGGCTCGGAATCGCGAGCTGATGCCCTACGTCTCCGGCACACTCGCCGTAGTGCTGGTCTTCTTTCTGGCAACAATGTGCCTCGGCGCGAATCCCTTCGAGCGGCTGGACTGGATTCCGCCCGATGGACGCGGGATGAATCCGCAGCTCCAGAACCCCGGCATGGCAATTCACCCGCCGAATCTCTACCTCGGCTATGTGGGCACGACCGTGCCGTTCGCGTTCGCGATAGCGGCGCTGCTAACGCGCCGTCTCGACGCGGAGTGGTTGGCGGCGGTGCGGCGCTGGACTCTTTTCGCGTGGTTCTTCAACACCACCGGTATCATCCTCGGGATGTGGTGGGCGTACGTCGAGCTAGGATGGGGCGGCTACTGGGCATGGGATCCCGTCGAGAATGCATCGCTTCTGCCCTGGCTGGTCAACACGGCATTCCTGCATTCGATCATGGTTCAGGAAAAGCGCGGCATGCTGCGCAAATGGAACGTCACACTCGTGGTCTCGACCTTTCTGCTGTCGATCTTCGGGACATTCATCACACGCAGCGGAATCATCTCCAGCGTTCACTCCTTCGCGCAGTCGCCAGTGGGCAACTGGTTCGCCGGATTTCTGCTGATTGGGATTGTCGCTACGGCTTATCTCGTGACGACTCGGCTCAAGGATCTGGAAGCCAAGGCGACGCTCGAGAGCATGGTCAGTCGCGAAGCCGCATTTCTGTACAACAACGTCATCTTCGTCGGAATCGCGTTCTCGGTTCTGTGGGGAACGATCTTTCCGATCATTACCGAGGCTGTGCGCGGGGAGAAGATCACGGTGGGGCCGCCTTTCTTCAACGCGGTCAATGTGCCGCTTGGGTTGGCGCTCCTGCTGCTAACGGGAATCGGCCCGCTGATTGCCTGGCGGCGAGCCTCTGTCGCGAACCTGCAGCGTCAGTTCGTAGGTCCCGTGATCGGCGGCCTCACGAGTGGTTTCGTGATGCTCCTGTTCGGAATGCGTGACTTCACCGCAGTCCTCGCCTACACGTTCGCGGGCTTCGTCACAATGACTATCCTCCAGGAGTTCTACAAAGGCGTCGGAGCACGCCGGAGGATGTATTCCGAGTCGGGCGTGTCAGCGCTGGCGCACCTGATTTCGCGCAATCGCCGGCGATACGGTGGATATAT
>JALYOO010000143.1 GCA_030856845.1 Gemmatimonadota bacterium | reverse complement strand
GCGGTGTTCAGCGACGGCTCGTTCTGCTACATCCCGAAGGGCGTGAAGTGTCCGATGGAGCTCTCCACTTACTTCAGGATCAACAGCGCCGACACCGGTCAGTTCGAGCGCACGCTGATCATCGCCGATGAAGGCGCTTCGGTGAGCTACCTCGAGGGATGCACCGCGCCGCGGCGCGACACCAACCAGCTTCACGCGGCCGTCGTCGAGCTGATCGCTCTCGACAACGCTTCGATCAAGTACTCGACAGTTCAGAACTGGTACGCGGGCGATGCAGAGGGTAAGGGCGGGATCTTCAACTTCGTGACGAAGCGCGGAAAGGCGGCGGGAGTCAATTCGAAGATCTCCTGGACGCAGGTCGAAACCGGGTCGGCGATTACGTGGAAGTACCCTAGCGTCATCCTTCAGGGCGACAACTCGACCGGTGAGTTCTACTCCGTGGCGGTGGTCAACAACCGCCAGCAGGCCGACACCGGCACGAAGATGATTCACATTGGCAAGAACACGAAGAGCAACATCGTGTCGAAGGGGATCTCTGCGGGTCACGGCAACAACAGCTATCGCGGCCAGGTCAAGATCATGCCGCGCGCGACGAATGCCCGGAACTACACGCAGTGCGACTCGATGCTGATCGGCAATCAATGCGGGGCGCACACGTTCCCGTACATCGAGGTCCAGAACAACACGGCGACTCTTGAGCACGAGGCTTCGACGTCGAAGATCGGTGAAGACCAGATCTTCTACTGCAAGCAGCGCGGATTGAGCGCCGAGCATGCGGTGTCGATGATCGTCAGCGGGTTTTGCCGCGAGGTGTTCCAGAATCTGCCGATGGAATTCGCGGTTGAGGCTCAGCAACTCCTTGGAATTACTCTCGAGGGATCGGTAGGGTAGGGTAGGTTCAGTGTCGTTAAGGACTGTTTGCTGTTAGCGCTAGCTAATCGCTGCTAGCGGTGGCAATTCGCTGTTAGCTATAAGCCTCGGACGTAAAAAACATGCTTACAGCTTATGGCATACAGCTAATGCCAAGGGCTCGCGACTAACAGCCCCGCAGTTTTCTTCTCAGATCTCCTCTTTTACGCAAACTTCTAAAAAGAAAAGAAACCTTGCTACAGATAAAGAACCTTCGCGCCGGAATTGGCGAGAAGGAAATACTCAGAGGCATCGATCTCGAGGTAAACGCGGGAGAGATACACGCGGTCATGGGGCCGAACGGCTCCGGCAAGAGCACGCTCGCGCAGGTGCTCGCCGGGCACCCGGGCTACGAAGTCACTGAAGGAACCGTGACGTACGATGGCCGCGATCTGCTGGAGATGGATCCCGAAGTTCGTGCACAGGAGGGCATTTTCCTCGCGTTTCAGTATCCGATCGAGATACCGCGCGGCACGAATGCTTACTTCCTGCGTTCCGCCTACAACGAGATCCGCAAAGCGAAGGGCCTGGAGGAGCTCGATCCGCTCGAATTCCTCGACCTGATGGAAGAGAGAACGAAAGTCGTCGAGATGGATCAGGCGATGATGAACCGCTCGGTCAACACCGGGTTCTCCGGCGGAGAAAAAAAACGCAACGAGATTCTGCAGATGGCGGTGCTCGAACCGCGGCTCGCGATCCTCGACGAGACGGACTCCGGTCTCGACATCGACGCCCTCAAGATCGTATCGAAGGGAGTCAACGCGCTGCGTCGTCCGGACAACGCGATGATTGTCGTCACCCACTACCAGCGCCTGCTCAACTACATCATCCCCGACTTCGTTCACGTTCTCGCCAACGGCCGCATCGTCAAGTCGGGCGGCAAGGAGCTGGCGCTCGAGCTCGAGGAGAAGGGCTATGACTGGATCCCCGGGGCAGCTGCGTGAATGAGTTGATGGACACGCTGCCGAAGGGACAACAGGCCACTCCGGACGATTCGAGCACCAACGGGCCGCGCACCCCGATCGCTGCGTACAGGCGGGACTTCAGCCTGCGGCGCGAGAAAGGCGGCGCGCTGGAACCGTCATGGCTCACGCGCCAGCGCGCACTGGCGATGGATGCGTTCGAAACGGCGGGATTCCCGTCGATGAAGGATGAGGACTGGCATTTCACGAACGTCGCGCCGATAGCCGGAAAGCATTTCCGGCTGTCTGAATCATTGAGCGAAGTTCACCCCGCCGCGCTCGGCCGGTTCACGTTTGGAGCGAGCTGGCACACGTTCGTGTTCGTGAACGGGCGCTGGAGCTCGCAGGCCAGCCTGGGGATGCCCGACGATGTAACGGTGGAGGCGCTGTCGCTCGCGCTGGCGGGCGGGCACGGCTCACCGGAAAGGCATCTTGGCACCGCCGCTGTCGCCGATCAGTCTGCATTCACGGCCCTCAACTCTGCATTCGCGGAGGACGGGGCGCTCATCCGGATTGCCGCGGACGCCGTGATCGACGTTCCCATCCACCTCGTCTTCCTCTCCGACGCCTCGAGCTACGGGCGTGTGTCGCATCCTCGCAATCTGATTGTCGCCGAACGCAACTCCAGCTGCACGATCATCGAGAGCTATGGATCGGTGGGCGGAGAATCGTATTTCACCAACGCTGTTTCCGAAGTCTTTCTGGCGGACGGAGCACGTCTCAGCCACTACAAGCTGCAGGACGAGAGCAGGAGCGCGTTTCACGTGGGCACGATCGCCGTCGAGCAGCAGCGCAACAGCCGCTACGAATCTTTTTCGTTTGCCACCGGAGCGGAGCTGTCGCGCACCAACATCTACACGACTCTCGCGGGCGATGCGGCTGAAGCTGTTCTCAACGGTCTATACATGGTCGACGGCAAGCAGCACGTCGACCATCAGACACGCATCGAGCATGTCGCTCCCAACTGTCCGAGCCACGAGCTGTACAAGGGAATACTCGACGGGCGATCGCACGGGGTGTTCAACGGCAAGGTGTACGTTCACCCGGAAGCGCAAAAGACGGATGGCAAGCAGAGCAACAACAATCTTCTGCTGTCGGATGAGGCGCGCGTGGACACGAAGCCGCAGCTGGAGATATTCGCTGACGACGTGAAATGCACTCACGGGGCAACGGTCGGCCGGCTGGACGAAACAGCGCTCTTCTACATGAGAAGCCGCGGTGTGGGGATGACCCAGGCGCGGCGGCTGCTGACTTATGCCTTTGCTGCTGATGTGCTGGAAAAGATAGAGCTGGAGCCGTTGCGAAACGCGCTTGAGGCGCAGGTTCTCGAGCGCTTTACCGCATGAAGAAGTAATAGCCGGCCACTGCCAGGAGCACCACGAGGAGAAGGAGCACCGGTACCATGCTCGACTTCTTCTGAGGCGTGCTGACCGCTCCCAGAATCGGACTCTTGATCGTTTCGCGCCGTGTCATGCTGTCAGGATCGTGCGCAGACCCGTCAGCCGAATCAACAACCGATACTCCGAGAGGCAGTTTTCCCCGACGGAACGTGAGCTCGGCCGAGCCTACTTCGATTCTGTCCCCGTCATGGAGCTGCAACGGAGCGGCGACGGCCT
>JALYOO010000201.1 GCA_030856845.1 Gemmatimonadota bacterium | reverse complement strand
GTGTGCGTCCAGCTCTGCACGATCACCGTGTCCGCGCGTGCGCGCATTTCGGCAATGATCCAGTCTCCGGCACGCTGCGCACCTGGTGTGCCGGGAATGCGCGGCCCGAACTGCATTTGAGCCTGCGCGTACCGCATCGCCGACTGGCCGTCAAACCTCATCGGCTTCTCCGCGCGGTCGCCGCTGCAAGCCGCAGCGACAAGGAGAAAGCCGAGACCGCAAACAAGCAAGTGCCTGCCACGATTGTTCATGTGATCGATGGGGGTCGTGGTAGGAATAGCTCCGGGCATTGAGCCAGAACTAATCAGCTCCGAGCTTTTAAGGTCAACTTCGTGGGGTGAAAAAGCCGAGAGCGTGAGCTTTGTGAGCTTGAGCCATGAGCTTTTTAACACGGCCACAGTCCTGGTAGCGATCTGGCACTCCGAGAGTGCAGGCCGCCAACCGCTTCACCTCTCTGCCCTCTCTGCGTCTCTGCGGAATCCGCGTCGCCGCAGGCGCTCTGCGCCTCTTTCTTCACTTGAGGTCGCCCGCAAAGAACTGCAGCTGCAACACCGCACTCAGAACAGTCTGAATGAATCGACGATTGAGATTCTTGTCGAAGCTCTCGACGCGCGAAAAGACAAAGCTCGACGACAGATTCTCCGCGACGTCGGTGTCCGCACTGAAGCTGAACGCGCGCCGCCCGTTGTCGCTGAGCCGGCTCTCGCGGCTGGCGATGAGCGGATTGAAAACGAAATTGTCGCCGTGCGCGTCCTGATAGCTGAGTCGAGTGCGAATGTCGCTCCGCAGGCTCCACTGCGCAGGAACCGCCCACGGCTTGGATATTTCCACGCTCATGTCGGCGCTGGCGTTCTGCGCGCTCAAGCCCGGTCGATTCTCGCGCCGCTGCGAAATCGCATAGCCGAGTGTAGTGGAAAGAGGACGTGCTCCGGCGAACACGACCGACAAGCTCGCCGGATAGCTGCGCAGAACAGTTTCGGCGCGATCGGCGACCGGTCCGGGCTCGGCGTCGTCATCACCTGCACCGGGGGTAACGAATCGCGGTACTTCCGGCTGCCTGGTATTGATCTGACGCGTCTGCACTGCGCGCGCGCTGCCGCCAACGCTCGAGATAACCCGCCGCAATCGGTCCGGCTTCATGCTCCACCGTAGGGCCACGTCAGGAAAAACGATTTGCGTTCCGTCCGCTATTGCATGCGAGTCGTCGAGCCGGCGAGTCCAGTTGCGCGCGTTGATCAGCTGATATCTGTTGGCGACGCTCGCCCCAAATGGCAGAATAACGGTGTGATTGGCAGAGAGCTGCGTGATCAGCCCCGCGCTAGTCGCGGGCCGGCCACCCAACTCTCGAAATCGCCCAACCCCTCCGAAAGCAAGCTGATACGACACGGGCGGAGCGAATGGGGTTTGATCGAATACCGAGACCAGACTTCTATTGTAGTTGACGTCGATCGGCTGGATTGCCGTCATTACGCGGCGCAGGAATCTGCCGCTGTCGACATACGTCTGGGCAACTCGAGGCAGGTCTAGGGTGACCCCCGCGGTGGTGGTCTGCGAGCTGCCGAGCCTGCGGGGCAGTCGGACCGTGCCGACTGAATCCTCCACGCGGAGAAAGCTGAGCGAATTGGGATCGCGAAGCATGTTGTAGGAGCTTCCGAAATCAACTCGCGGCCGCAGCCACGAAAAGACGGCGGGCGAATAGTTGAACCCGGCCTGCAACTCGCGCTCGCGCTCGATGCCGGTGTCCGCAAACAGAAGACGTTGCCTGTCGGTCCCGGTCACCACGCCGAGCGCCGTGTTTTCACCGTAGCCGCGAAGGTCGCGCACTGAATTGAAATCGAGGCGGCCTGAGAATGTCTTCGACGGCCGCATCTGAAGCGTAGTCCCGTTTCGCCACGTACTCGTGAGTCCGGCGATCTGCCGCGGCAGGTCTTCTATCGCTGATGCGGGCTTCAGAAAGGCGGCGCGGCGGTCGCTGCTTCTGCTGTAAACGCTCGTGATGTGCAGCTCAGCGGGAGACCAGCGCGAAAGCTGCGGCAGAAGCGCGCGTGAGAGATTGTAGTCGAGGCCAACGGTGAAATTCCGCGCGCGACCGTTCTCGTATTCCGTGCGTGCCTCGCCAGCGGTGTAAGTACTCTGCAACGCAAGGTTGTTGAGAAGCGGCGCCAGCCGGGAATCTGCGAGCGGGACCGCGCGCAGCACCGACAGCGTCATCGACGTCGCCGCGGATCGCGGTGTGCGCAACCCCTCGATCACATCGCCCTGAACGTCCGAGCGTGACACGTACAAGGGGTCGATCGACGCGGAGGTGTAGTTCACGGTGAACGGTATGGACAACCCGAGAGTGCGCGGAAGCAGCTTCTCGAGATGAAAGGCCGAGCTCACGTTGACGCTGTTGTCAGTGAGAAATGTCGGCTCTTCGGCGAGCTGCCTGAAATGCGGATCACGCCGGCTGACGTTCATCCGGATGTCGGCAAAATCACCAGCGAGAACAGACAACGCTATTTGTCCGGCGTACCCAGCCGCATCGACGACGTTGCCCAGTCGTATGTCATCGACCCACAGCTCGAGCGTGTCTCCGGGCGCGATGGGCGTCGACGACTCGCCTATGCCGACCCGAACCATTCCCACCGATAGTTCCTGCACGGAGGCGAGATTGGGGGGGCTCACACCAGGATCGCCGGTGTAGGCGATGTACCCGTCCGAGCAGGCGACGAACCGGATGCCGCTTGGAGGCATTGGACTGCGAGCGATCAACGCCGAATCGGTGCCGGTGCACGAGCTGGTGGAACGCCCTTTCAGGTACTCGTTCTGAATCTCCGAACGAAGCCTGAACAACTTCTGAAAGTCCACGCGAACTTCGGGAAGCCACGCCGACCGGCCGGGCCCCCCGTTCAGTGGTGTGCGATAGAGATAGAAGTTGTTGGGATCGCGGCCGATCTTCACGAAGAATTGAAGATCCCCCCCCTCTCCCCAGCCGTTGCGCACGCCGCGCGCCCACAGACGCAGCTCCTTGTAGGCCATGAAGTTTTTCTCTCCATCGGGAAATCGGAAATACGCCTCGGCGCGATCGAGAAAAGCGAGATCTCCGGCAGTGAGACGCAGCGAGCGTTCGTTGATCTGCACCCGGTTCGTCTGGTAGTTGCTGCGCTTCGTATCGGGCTCGTCGACCACACCAGGTGGCGACTCGTAGCTCAGGCCGCCCGAGAGATTGCGATCCTGCGTTCCAATCACGCCCGCATTCACGTACCCACTTCCTGCTTCTTCCGCACCGATCCCGCGAATACCTGTGTCGCGCCGCTTGAGCCATGGAGCGCCGGTGAGGCGCAGTCTCGCGATCGGCACCTGCGTGAACTCGTTGTCGCTCACGGATCCACCCGAGATCATCGTCATTCGCAACGCCCTGATCCGGCGCAAGAGAGGCGCACCAAGCGAATCGTCGGCAAGCCGAAACGGAATGCGGAAAAGCACCCAGCAGACCTGTTCGGGAGGCGGCCCGACCACCGTACGTCGCGCGGGTGCACACCTGCCCACTCTGTTGAACGCGGTGGAGTCAGCGAGGTTGACTATGTAGCGCCTCAGCTGCTCCGCATCGCGCTCGGCACTCATGAGATTGAGCACGTTGTCGGAATCGACGTCCTCATCGT
>JALYOO010000186.1 GCA_030856845.1 Gemmatimonadota bacterium | reverse complement strand
CAGAACGTGACCGTCACCGCGACAGCAGTTGCCGGCCCGCCCGCCAGCTGGACCGCTGTGTCGAGTCACTCGCTGACGACCAAGACGTGCAACTCGTCGGTGAACGGCCTGATTACCTGCACCTGATACATTGCTTTGAAGGGTAGTGAGCAATCCGCGGCGTCATTGGCGCCACTGGTTGCACTCAAACAATCATGCATGAGCGGCCATCCGGTCGCTCTTTCTGTTTGCGGTCGTTCGATGGGTGAGCGCATGCAACGGTGCGTCCTCAAGAGTACTGGCCGTATAGAATCCGCGAATGTCGCCCCGGCATCGGACATGGAACTGTCGCCGCAAGGCCAGCACACGGCGCGCGAGTGGAGTTACGCTCGTGGAGGTCATCGTCGCGCTGCTCGTGTTCTGCACGGGTGGGCTGGCACTGGCCGCCACAGCGGGGGCGGTGGCTCGACAGTTCGCTGTAAGCGAGCGACGCTCGCGGGCGGTAGGCGTCGCCCGCGCGCGGGCGGAGCGTGCGCATGCAACACCATGCGGCAGCCTCAGCGGCGGTTCGGAAGCTCTATTCGGCATTGAATCGTCGTGGAGTGCCGCAGCCACTGAACAAGGTGCGCGCTTCGATCAGCTGGTCACGCGGCGCGATTCGAGAGGTGTATTCGCCGAGCAGTTTCTCACCGGGGTGGCCTGCGAGTGAGACCCGGGCGCGCGGGTTTCAGTCTCGTTGAGCTGATCGTGGCCATCACTGCATCTGCCCTGCTCGGAGCTGGGGTGATCGGCGTACTCGTCCGGCAGCAGAAGTTCTTTCGTGCAGCGACGGAGATGCTTGGCGTGCGCGCGCAGGTTCGCGATGGGATCGACATACTCGTGTCCGACATCCGGTCGGCGGCGGTCGCAAGCTTCGGGATACCGTTGATGACCGACTCCGCCATCGAGTTGTATTCGGTGACCGGTACGTCGGTGATCTGCCGGACGCCCGTTGGTGCGGTCGTCTACCTGCCACCGTCACTGCTTGCCAGCGGTAATACACTCACCTCATTCGTTGCGCAGCCTGACGACGGTGATCTCGCGATGCTATACGCGACGGACTCAGCCAACGGGGACGGACGTTGGGACGTATTCCGGATTGCGGCGTTCACGGGACAGTCAGTCTCGTCCGCGTGTCCTCCCGCCGAAGGATTCACCTCGCCCGGTGATCTCTCCGCGAGCGGCAGTGCATTTCAGCTGACGCTCGGAGAGACGCCATCCGGAGATGTACGCAAGGGGTCACCCGTGCGCTTCGTGCGGCGTGCCCGCTACAGTCTGTACCGGTCCGGCGATGGGAAGTGGTATCTTGGATACCGTCGATGCGACCCGGGAGGCGTTGGAGGATGTGACGCGGTGCAGCCCGTGAGCGGCCCGTACATGCCGTACGCTGGCGGCGCCGGAGCGCCGAGCGGGATTGGGTTCCGATACTACGATGCTCAGGGGCTTGAGCTGTCGGGAGGGTCGTCGGGGAATTCGGTCGCTCGAATCGACATTACAGTGCGGAGCGAATCGACAGGCGCCCTCAGGCTCGCGGGCGACGCTGTTACGCGATACAGAGATTCCTCTGTCGTCTCTGTCTCGCCTCGCAATCGGTTGCGGTGAGTCAGCGCCGCGGATTCGCGCTCGCTCTCAGCATCGTAGCGATCGTGATCATCGCTGCTCTCGCCGCGGGAGTGTTGTTCGCCTCCGGCCAGGAGGCGCGCATTGGTCGCAGCGAGCTTATGGATCAAAAGGTCTTTGCCTTCGCCGAGAGACTCGCAAACGACGCAGTTGCCGAGTTCGATATCGCGTCGCGTGACTCCATGCCTCCGGGAACAGTCATATCGTACGCTCCCCCGGCCGCTGCCAATCTCGATGGCACAGTGTTCATCACCCGGCTGGACAGCTCGCTTTTCCAGGTTGTCGCCGAGGCGAAAGCGACGAGCGGAAATACCACCGAGCTTAAGCGCCGCGTCGGCATAACGCTGCGTGTGCAACGGCCTGATTCGTTGTCGCGCCGTGCGTTGCGAGTCGGCGAACAGGCGTGGGTAGCGCTCCATGAGATGTGACCGGAGATGTGACCGGAGATGTGACCTTTTCCACTGGTACCTCGCCGCCGTGTGAATCGTGTCTAGCGTGCAAATCCACAAAAGTCCCTCACCCAGAGACATCATGGCGCTCTTCGGCCGGAAGAAAACCACAGTTGGCCTCGACATCGGCTCGGGACTCATCAAGATCGCCGTCATCGATCACGGCAAGGGTGCGCCGGAACTGGTCAAGGTAGCGATCACGAAGCTCCAGCCGGATGCGATCGTGGAGGGAGAGGTGATGGACCCGGGGATCGTTTCCGACGCTGTGCGTGCATCCCTCGAAGCAGCGGAGGTGAAGTCGAAGCATATCGTCACCGCCGTTGGCGGCCGCGACGTCATCATCAAGAAGATTCAGACCGAGCGCGTGAAAGAAAAGCAGGCGCGCGAGCTGATGCGGTGGGAGGCGGAGCAGCACGTGCCCGACGTCGAGTCAGTGGAGCTCGACTTCCAGATTCTCGATTCGCTCCACACGAGCGACGAGATGAGCGTGCTCCTGGTGGCGGCGAAGCGCGATCTAGTCGACGCGAAGATGCGCATTCTCCAGGATGCGGGAGTCATACCCACGATTGTCGACGTTGACGCGTTCGCTCTTCACAATGCGTTCGAGGTCAACTATCCCGAGGCGATGAAGGGCATCGTCGCCCTGGTGAACGTCGGTCATGAAGTCACCAACGTGAACATCATGGATTCGGGTGTACCGATCCTCACGCGTGACCTTCCGATCGGAACGCGCCGCTTCAGCGAAGACCTCCAGCGGCAGCACGGCATGCCACCCCGCGACGCCGAGAATCTTATCCGCGGATACGACCGCTCGCCGCAGCTCGACACGGTCCTGGAAGCCCGCGGTGAGGAAATCGCGGTAGGAGTAGAGCGCGCGGCGGCATTTCTGACGACTTCCAAGAACAGCGCCTCTCTGCGCGCCGTGTACGTCTGCGGCGGCGGCTCGCGCACACCCGGTCTCGCCGAGATACTGGGCGCCCGGCTCCGCATTCCCGTTGAGCACGCGAATCCTCTGGCGCGGTTGAATATCCGCGACGGTGCATTCGACTCGCACACCACCGATGAAGTGGCGCCGCTGCTGATGCTGCCCATCGGCCTCGCGCTCCGTCACTAGCCGCCACCGGAAATCATATGATCCAGGTCAATCTTCTTCCGGGAGCAGGCAGCAGATCGCAGGGCCGCTCCAGTGTCGATCTCGCCGGAATGTTTGCGGGCGCCACCGCTGGAGTGAGGGACAAGTTTCTGATAGGGGCGGTCGGAACGGTGTCGACTGTCGTTCTAGCCTCCGGCCTTATGTATCTCGGTCAAAGCTCGACGGAACGCACTCTTGTCGCGCGTGAGCGGCGAGCGGTGGAGGATTCCGCGCGATACAGTGTCGTCCTCGCCGCAAAAGCGAAGGCGGAGGCAACGCGCGACTCGCTCTATCACCAGGTGGCCATCATCAAGTCGATCGACGACAGTCGATTTCTGTGGCCGCACCTGCTCGAGGAAATCAGCAACGCACTACCCCAGTACACGTGGTTGACGACGGTGACGCAGACCAGCGC
>JALYOO010000178.1 GCA_030856845.1 Gemmatimonadota bacterium | reverse complement strand
GGCCCGGAGCCAGTCGCCGAGCTGGCATCCAAGGCAATCGCGGCCGATCCGTCGAACCGTGCGGGGTGGCACCTCTGGGCGCTTTGCGAATCGAACCCCAGGGAGCGTGTCACGCGGTGGCAACAGGTTTCAGCGCGCTTTCCCGCGGACGATCTGGCGCGGGCCAATGTTGCGGACAACGCTGCCGCGCTCGCCGGGGCCGAGCACGATCATGAAGCGCTGGACCTTGCAATTGCGACGTACGAGCAGCTTGCTCTAACAGCGCAGAACAGCGAGCAGCGGAATGCGCTCGAGACGGCGTTGCGGAGTCTTAGAGGGTGGAGGTGCTGAGGTTCAGGACGACGGTACGGCCGGCCGGGCGACGACACCAGGATTTCCATCTGACACGTACCGGCTGTTGTTCCGGTCAAGCTGATCCAGCGTTCGCTCAAGCTCGTTGGCGAACACTTCGATGCGGTTGATGCTGATCGGATTGAACTTGGGATCATGCGGGCTGCGCGTCGGACCACCCGACACCTCCAGCACAGCATCGAAGTTGTACCGAGTGACCTTCCCGCTCTTCGGATCAGTCCATGACCCGGCCCTGGCGAGCGCGCGGTTCTTGGGCCAGACGCCGAGCGGCAGCGCAAACGTCCTGACCTTGTAGCCGGGAACGGCGGAGTCGATCGCCAGTACGCCGCGGGCAATCTGCTCCTGCACGAACGGGTCGGGATACTTCGCGAGATTGGCGTGCCAGAGGGTGTGATTGCAGAGCTCGAATCCGTTGTCAGCCAGGAATTTCACCTTCTGGAATCGCCAGTCGCTCTTCTGTCCTTCGATACCCTTGTCGCCGAAGAACGAGCGACCGGCCGCAGCGCCGGACAGCATGCAGAACACTCCCGCGTTGTGCCAGTCGGGATGGGACTTCCTGAAGTCAAGCCAGATTCCTATGCCGCTGCCGGGGTCGATCTCGGTTTTTCCGTTCCGCTCGATGTACTTGAACTGGCCGGGCGATGCGTCGTCGAATACAAACACAACGGGAGACAAGCCCCTGGGCAGATCGATCTTCCGGTCCAATACCTGCGAGATAGACACCGGACGGTATCCGCGCTCGTAGAGTAATTGCAGGTCCCGGCGGAACCGTCCTCGCTCACGCCCCCAGCGGCTGTCGGTGTCGCCGATGAGATGATATTCGACCACGGGAATGCGGCCAAGCTCGTTCGGTGTGCGGGCGGCGTCGGCTGCGGAAACCTTTACAGTTTGGCCGCTGGCGGATTGAGATGGAGTGGACTGACCGGCCGCGACCGGTGTATCACCTGGAGCAACACCAGATTCGCTCGGAGCAGATCCGGCAGATGCCGACGCCGTCGACCCATCGGCGCCGCCAGAGCAGGCGGCGACCGCGAACAAGGCGATCGGTGCGACAAAGAAACGGTTGAACATGGAAGACGATGCAGTGGAAGATTGAAAATCGGCGCGATGGAATAATAAAGGGTGCGCTCGCAATAAGCATTCTCGCCGTCGCCGTTGGAGATGTGTGGCTGGCGACATGCGGCTTCGACCGATGCCCGACTCCGCGCCAGATACAGGCCTACCGCCCCGATGAAGGCGGGCGCATTTACGATCGCGCCGGCAGGCTGATGGGACGCCTCGCGATCGTCCGGCGCGTCAATGTTCCGATTTCCCAGGTGCCGCGGCACGTGCGGCAGGCGTTCACCGCTACCGAGGATCGCCGTTTCTATAGGCACAATGGTGTGGACTGGCGCGGATTCGTGCGTGCCTCCGTTCGCAACGTCCGCGCCTTCGGTGTTCGCGAGGGGTTCAGCACCATCACGATGCAGGCTGCGCGCAACAGTTTTGTCGTTCGCAAATACAGGAATCGCTCGCTGCGGCAGAAGCTCGTCGAGCTTCGTGTGGCGAAGCTGATGGAGAAGTCACTCACCAAGGATCAGATCTTTCAGCTTTACCTGAACGCCATCTACATGGGGAACGGCGTGTTCGGCGTGGAGGCGGCGAGCCGCGATCTGTTCGGGAAAGGCGTCAGCCGGCTGACGATGGCAGAAGGCGCAATGCTGGCGGCGCTTCCGAAGGCGCCCTCAGTGTACACGCCGCGCCGCAATCCGAAGAAAGCCCTCGTGCGGCGGAATCTCGTACTCTCTCTGATGGTGAAGGAAGGCTACATCTCGCGTGACCGTTTTCCGGGACTGGCCGGCACGCGCTTGCGCATCGCGCGTAACGAATGGCGACCGGATACGCGTGGGGATTCGTACGCGCTCGACGCCGTAAGGGCCATCACGGATTCCGCGTTGAAGCGGGGTGAGGAAGACGTTGCCGACGTGACCGTCTACACGACGCTCGACAGTCGGGCGCAAACTTCGGCCGATCGCGCCGTGCGCAGGAGAGCGACGGCGATACAAAGCGAATCGCGCGCATGGTACAAGGGGAAAAATCACTCGATCCAGGGGGCGATGGTCGCCCTCGATCCGCGCACCGGCGACATTCGCGCGCTTGTCGGTGGACGGACCTACGAGCGCGGCAACTATAACCGCGCGCTGCAAGCCAAGCGACAGCCCGGCTCGGCGTTCAAGCCGTTCGTTTTCGCCGCCGCCATGTCTGCCGGTTACTCGCCCGCGTCGGACGTGCGCGACGAGCCGATCGAAGTGGTTCAGGGCCGCAAAGTCTGGTCGCCCTCGAACTACAACGACGAATATCTGGGACTGATCACCTTCCGCCGGGCGCTGATGAGATCTTCCAACGCGGCGACAGTGCGCGTCAGCCAGGCGGTGGGATTGTCCCGCATCATCGAAGGCGCACACCGCATGGGTATTGACAGCGACATACCCTCTGTGCCCGCGGTCGCGCTTGGCGCTTTGGACGTAAGCCCAATGGAGCTCGTGCGGGCGTACGCCCCATTCGCCAACGGCGGCTATCGTGTGAAGCCCCGGCTGGTGCGGCGGATCGAGTCACGCGAAGGAACGACGCTCTGGAGCAGCGAGATGGCAGCGCCCGAACGCGTCATCGATGCGCGCGATGCGTACCAGGTCACGTCGATGTTGCGTGCGGTCGTGGACTATGGAACCGGCCGTCCCGTGCGGGATAACGGCGCGCGCGGAATGATCGCCGGCAAGACGGGCACTACGAACGACGGCACCGACGTGTGGTTCGTCGGCTACACGCCGACAGTAGTGGCGGCGTTCTGGTTCGGATACGACGACCCGCATTCGATCAGCCGTGATGCGTCCGGCGGTCGCCTTGCGTCGCCCGCATGGGCGGACTTTTTCAAGGAGGGGTGGAAGGAGCCCGTACCGGCCGAGTCATGGTCACCTCCCGCCGGACTCGATGAGGTCGTGACGATCGACCCGACCACAGGATGGCTGGCGGGAGAATGGTGCCCGGCGAAAAAGGTGGAGTACTTCAAACCGGGACGCGGCCCGCGCACGGAATGCATGGAGCACGGACCGCCCGAATATCAGCCGGAGTGGCAGGATTCAACCAGCTGGGAAGATGAGGCCGCGCGCGAGGTCGAAAGTTTCGGAAAAAAGGTCGAGAAAGCCCTCGGCAAAATCTTCAGGCGCTAGCGCGCTGGCGCCCCGCTGGCGGCAGCCCTCGCGGCCAATCGCTATCCACCAGGTCACACGAGCCCGAGCCAGCCCTTCTCCTGACCTGCGAAGCCGGGGAAGATCTTGTCCAGCTTCGTGCCGCCCAGGTGACGCGCAGTCACTTCAGCGAAGACCGCACGGAAGTCTGTCGTGAGAGCCAGGTCGCGACCGTCGTGAAGCTGCTCCTGCTC
>JALYOO010000149.1 GCA_030856845.1 Gemmatimonadota bacterium | reverse complement strand
GATTTCGCGGAGCCGATGCTGCGTGCCGGGCGCCGCAAGATCGGAGCATTGCGCATAACTCCCGTGGCGGCGGATGCGTTGCGATTACCGGTTGCGGACAAATCGATGGCGGGAGCTATTGTCGCGTTCGGCGTAAGAAACGTCGCGGACCTGGGTGGTGCGTTGCGTGAAGCGCATCGCGTGCTTGAACCGGGTGGCCGGCTGGTGATCCTCGAGTTTTCAGTGCCGCAATCGCGCGTGGTGAACGCGGGTTATCAACTCTACTTCAACCGGGTTCTGCCGATCGTCGGCGGGCTCGTGAGCGGACATCCGACGGCGTACAGCTACCTCCCTCGCTCCGTCGCGACATTCCCTGATCGCGAATCGCTGGCGGCAAGAATGCGGCACGCCGGCTTTGCGGGTGTGGAATGGAAGGCGCTGACATTTGGCATCGCCGCAATCCACGCCGGCCACCGATCTGACTGAGACTACGACACGTGCCGGGTCTTTTTCATCTCCGCCGGAAAGCGCCGAAACCAGGAAGAGAGCAGCAGGAGCTCATCTATCTCATGCGTCGGGATTTTGGTCCCGAGCTGTTCGCGTGTCGCGAAGGTGTTCTCCACGAGCCGCTTGAGCTTTGCCCTCTGCCATGAGGATCGCGGCTTCTCCAGCTCCGCCCGTACCACTCCGCGCTTGACGACATACACGCGATCGTCACCCGCGTGGCCCCGCACCGTATAAACGAATGAGAGAGTTTCCACGGCGAACCTGAGGCGCCCGAACTGCTCTCTCAGGGTTTCCAGTCGCGACAGCTTGTTACGGTATGAGGCAGCACGCTCGAACTCGAGCCGGGCACTGGCCTCCTCCATCTTGCGCCGCATCAATTCGAGCGGGCCGTCGTTGTCACCGTCGAGAAACTTGCGAGCCAGCGCCACACGCTCGTCGTACTCCGATACGGAACAACCGCCCACACACGGCCCGAGGCACTTCCCGATTTCGTGGCGGATGCATCCCGGTGTGCGCGGGAAGATCTGGAATAGCTCATGCTGATCGCTGAAGTGCATCTTCATGTCGGTTTTGCAATCGCGCAGCATGAGCGCATCGCTCAGCTCACGGAGCGCATCCGCGATTCGCTCCGCCCCGACGAACGGGCCGTAGTACACCGACGCATCGTCGGCCGAGGCTCCGCGTACGACGGTGAGCTTCGGGGCTGCGCCGCGCGTGATCTTGATGAACGAGTAGTGCAGCGCGTCGCGCTTCATCTTCACGTTGAGGCGGGGACGGAACTGCTTGATGAGACGAAGCTCCTGAAGCAGCGCGGCGAACTCGCTCGGGGTGTACTCCCAGTCTATCGTCTCTGCGGACCTGAGGATTCTCGCCCCCTTGTCCGCCGGATACGCGCAACGGAAATAGCTGAGGAGACGGCTTCTGATGCGCTTCGATTTCCCGACGTAGACGACCTCGCCGGTTGACGAGAGCATTCTATAGATACCCGGGCGATCGGCGGCGCCGGAGCGAACGACATCCTTCATCACCGCGAGCTGTGCCTCGCAGGTTGGCTCGAGCCGCTGCGTGACACCGCGCACTCTCGTCACGACTGGCAACGCGCGCAGAACACTGTTGCCCTTCCGTCGATGGCGTGGGTTCCGATCAATCGTGCCCCGCATCGCGCGCAGGGCAGCCCGTCGCGCCCGTATGCCTGGAGCATTTCCGCGAAGTTGCCTCGTTCACCGCGCGAATCGCGATAGTCGCGAAAGCTCGTGCCTCTCGCGCGGATCGATTCCTCGAGAACCGCGACGATCGAATCTCTGAGCAACGCCGCTGACTCCGGTCCGATGGACCGGGCGAGCCGGGATGGATCTATGCGCGCGCGCCAGAGCGCCTCGTTGGCGTAAATGTTTCCGATCCCCGCAATCTTGCGCTGATCCATCAAGACCTTCTTTACCGGCTGATTCGACACCCGAAGAACGCCCGATAATTCACCCGCAGTGAATGACTGGTCAAGGGGCTCTTTTCCCAGCGCCGAGCTGTACTCGGCAAATCGTGCCGGTTTCATGAGGGAGACGGTGCCCAGCCGGCGCACGTCGCAGTAGTGAAGCGACCTGCCGTCATCGAGCCCGATGCGTACCGCGGAATACGCGAGCTGGCGCGGATCGAGCGTGCCGTCGTCGACTATCAGCGCGCCGGTGAAGCGCGGTTGAACCACGAGGCGGTCGTGGGTGGAAAGATCGGTGACGACGAGCTTTGCGCGCCTCCAGCTCCGCTCGATGGTCGCGCCACGAAGTCGTTTTCTGAGGGTTGCAACGCTCACCTCACGAAGCACGTCCGGTCGCGAAACAGTAACCGCCGCAACAACGCGGCCGGCAATGGATGCGTCGAGGTCACGCGCTATCGTTTCTGTTTCAGGAAGCTCCGGCACTCCGCTCCAGCTCGCGCCTGGCGATATCCCGCCTGAACTGCTTGCCATCGAACGTAATGCGCTCCGCATGCTCCTGCGACGCCGCCGCGGCTTCGGGAATTGAGTCAGCCACCGCCGTCACGGCGAGCACCCGGCCTCCGCTCGTTCTCGCCTCTCCAGTGCTGTGATCCTTAGTGGTGGCGCCGTGAAACACGTGAACTCCCGTGGGCGGTGCGGGAAGTCTGATCGGATCGCCAGTGCGCGGAGTGTCGGGATAACCATGAGCGGCGAGCACTGTCGTCACCGCGTGCTTGTCGAGCCAGCGAATCTCGGGAATGCCATGGAGCGACTCGCCGACGGCAACTGCGTGCATCGGCTCGAGCAGAGAGCTCTTCATCAAAGGCAGAATCGCTTCGGTCTCGGGATCGCCAAAGCGGCAGTTGAACTCCACGACGCGCGGTCCATCCGCGGTCATCATGAGTCCGGCGTAGAGCAGTCCGGTGAAAGGGCGCGCGTCCGCTCGGAGTGCCGCGAGAACCGGCTCGAAGACTCTATCCGCAACGATGCCGAGCAGTTCCGGGGTTGCGATCGAAACGGGAGCGTAGGCGCCCATGCCGCCAGTATTGGGGCCGAGGTCCCCGTCGAGCAGCCGTTTGTGATCCTGCGCGGGGCGCATCATGATGAATCTCTCGCCGTCGGTCACCGCGAAAACCGATAGCTCCTCTCCCTCCATAAACTCCTCGACGAGCAGTTCGTCGCCGGCGTCCCCGAAAATCCTGTCACGCAGCATCGCGTTGACCGCGCGCTCGGCCTCTTCACTGCTTCGCGCGATGACGACGCCTTTGCCGGCTGCGAGCCCGGATGCCTTGACGACGACTGGAGTTCCCAGCGCCTTCACAGCGGCGAGGGCATCGTCCGCTCGCCGATGATGCGTCGCGCGCGCTGTCGGGACGCCCGCCCGCTGCATCAGCCGCTTCGCAAATCGCTTCGAAGTCTCGATCTCGGCCGCAGCGCGTGTCGGACCGAAGATCGGGCGGCCGGCATCGCGAAAAGCGTCGACGATTCCCTCGCCCAGGGGAGCTTCAGGCCCGACGATCGTCATCTCCGGGCCCATGCGGTTTGCAAAACCGAGCAGCCCGCGAACGTCATCCGCTTTGAGAGGGACGCATTCGGCCATGTCTGCCATGCCCCCATTGCCCGGTGCGCAGGTCAGATCCAGTGACGGATCGTCGCGAAGAAGCTTCCACGCAATTGCATGTTCACGCGCGCCGTTGCCGACAAGGAGGACCTTCATTGCTATTGTGACGAGTGAACTTGGTGACCCGATGATTTGCCAGACCGGTCGTGCACCGCTTGTGGCGCTCCCGTCATCTGTTGCTCAGGTCACGCGAACGCGCGTTCCACGTCCTCGAGCAGATCGTCCACATCCTCCACTCCGCAGGAGAGGCGCACGAGTCCTTCGCTGATGCCAAGTGCGGCGCGACGGTCAGGCGGTACAGAGGCATGCGTCATGGACGCAGGATGGCTGATCAGACTTTCGACTCCCCCGAGCGATTCGGCGAGAGAGAACACGCGCACCTTGCCGAGGACTTCGGCTGCTCTTTCCTTCGAGCCGGTGTCGACGGAGATCATTCCTCCGAATCCGCTCATCTGGCGGCGGGCGAGGTCGTGCTGAGGATGGGATTGAAGTCCGGGATAGATGACTCGCTCCTCCGGCATCATCTCGGCGAGGCAGGCAGCGATGCGGCGGCCGTTTGCATCGTGACGTGGCATGCGGAGGTGAAGCGTCTTGGTACCGCGAAGCGCGAGCCATGAATCGAAGGGGCCCGGCACTGCGCCCGATGCGTTCTGAATGAATTGCAGCTTGTCAGCGATCCCGTCGTCACGAACAACGGCGATGCCACCGATCATGTCGCTGTGGCCGT
>JALYOO010000137.1 GCA_030856845.1 Gemmatimonadota bacterium | reverse complement strand
CAATTGCTGCCGTGAGCTGCTCGGCACGTCTGGCGCGTTCGCTATCTGTCCACCGCTCGAACTCTGCGGATGAGGGAGGATTGAATCCGTCGAGGAACGGTCCCTTGTAGAGCTCCGAGGCTTTCGGGATATCCCCGGACTCGAGAGCGGCGTCGAACTCTGTTACGTCGCTGCTCATTACCTCCGGGTCCAGCCGAAGGTTGCCGGCGCGACTGACTACCGGATCCGTACCAAGCGCCTGGCGGATGGAGTAGAGAAGCTGGGAGAGGGAGTGCCTGGCGTTATCGGTCTCCGGCCAGAGGAGCACTGCTACCTTGTCTCTTGGGATTCCCGCGGGGCCCGCATTGGCGACGATCGCCAGAAGCGCGAGCTGGCGCCGTTGCGTGGCGGAGTTGGGTACGGGCGCTGCCTTCCCCTCGAGAGTGAGTGTTCCAAAGGTCTCGAGCCGAAACATTTCTCTAGCTTGTCGCCTGTTTGATGAACATTTGATGAGGCTTTGATGGGTTCGGGTTAGCCTGGTCTCCCTAAAGTGGACATACGGAAGCGCAATTCGCAAACAGTTGACCAGATGAGACCAATGAGAAAAACCTCGAATCCATTCTCCCTGCGAAGGGCCGTCCTACTCCTTTTGGTGACTGGAGGTGCCGGGTGCGGAGAAGGTTCGGATCCGAGTCCGGGTCCGGCTGCCATTCCGAACATTGCAGGCAATTACACGATTTCCGAGTCGGTCCCGGCCGTGACGTGTACCCCCAGCCAGCCTCCTTCGGGCGGGACCGTGATCCTGGAGGCACACACTGGATCCTTCGCGGTTCGTATCGAACAAACCGGTGGAGTGATCAGGCTCACTGAGGTTCGGGTCCCGGATGCCCCTTTTTTCGGAAGGATCAACGCTGCGGGCGAGATCACCATTATCGATCGCTTCACGTTTCAGGAGGCGCCGCGCGCTGGAAACCGGATCTTCTTCGTGGATCTGACGGCCACGCGCGCGCTGACTCTCGATAAATCGACTGGCAGGATAACCGGCACAGTAGGGTTTGTTAACGTGTTTCACGAAGGCTCGCCGAATGCTCCGGTCTTCACGACATGCTCACGACATGGCGGGACGAACACTTTCACTCGAACGAATTGATATGACCATGATAAAACCTACCGCAGCTGTTACGGCTATCTTCTGTACACCGGGCGATACTAGACTGCCGACCCTAAGCCTCGCGGGTGCGTGCACACAGTTGAATCGGTGAGCACCAGAGCCAATGAGTGACCTGAGCGACCAGGTCCAGCAGACGCTCGGCGATTCCTACCGCATCGAGCGGGAACTTGGCGGCGGAGGCATGTCACGCGTGTTCCTCGCCGAAGACTCCAACCTCAAGAGAAAGGTCGTCATCAAGGTCCTGCCGCCGGAGATGGCTGCCGCTGTGAGCATCGACCGATTCAGACGGGAGATACAGCTCGCGGCCACATTGCAGCATCCGCACATAGTTCCACTTCACTCGGCCGGGGAGATCAATGGGCTCCCATATTTCACGATGCCCTACGTGCGCGGAGAGTCGCTGCGCCAGCACCTCGCGACAGTCGGGGAGCTTCCACTTTCAGAAGCGGTGCGGACGTCACGCGAAATCGCCTCGGCGCTCGCCTACGCGCACGAGAACCATGTGGTTCACCGCGACATCAAGCCGGACAACGTTCTCATCTCCGGCGGCTCTGCCGTAGTCACCGATTTCGGAGTGGCAAAGGCGCTGACGGAGTCAGCTGACGAAACTTCATTGAGTTTGACCTCAATGGGTGTCGCGCTCGGCACTCCTGCGTATATGGCCCCGGAACAGGCTACCGCCGACCCGCATGTCGACTATCGCGCCGACATATACGCGCTGGGGATCATGGCGTACGAGATGGTCACGGGGGCAACGCCGTTTCCCGGAAGATCACCTCAAGCCACGCTCGCTGCTCACGTGACGGAAACGCCAGAGAATGTGTCACGCAGGCGAAGTAATATTCCGCCGGGACTCGCATCGATAATCATGCGGTGCCTCGAGAAGAGACCAGCAGATCGCCCGCAGTCGGCGCACGACCTCATGCATCAGCTGGATGCACTCACCACACCAAGCGGCGGAATAACTCCGACGGCCGCGAGGATGCATGCTGCCAAGCCACGCTCGAGGCTTCTGGTGCCGCTGGTGGCCGGTGCTGTAATCGTTGTCGGTGCCGTCGGCATCTATGGTTTCCAGAACAGGAGCGCCGAGCAACCGGCTGCGGCAACAACTCGATCTCGATCCATAGCGGTGCTGCCGTTCACCAATATGAGCGGCGATCCCGCGAACGAATACTTCAGTGATGGTCTTGCCGAAGAGCTGCTGAATGTTCTCGCACAAATCTCCGGGCTTCGCGTTGCGGCGCGGACCTCCTCATTTCAGTTCAGGGGCAGGAACGCCGACATTCGCGAGGTTGCAAGCAAGCTGGGAGTGTCGACGGTCCTCGAAGGGAGTGTCCGAAAGAGCGACGACAGGATGCGAATCACCGCGCAGCTCATCGACGCAAAGACCGGTTATCACATGTGGTCGCAGACATTCGATCGCAACGTCACCGACGTATTTGCGGTTCAGGACGAGATCACCAAAGCCATCGGTGCCGCGCTGCAGGTTCATCTCGGTTCGGCAGCGCCGGAAAAGCTCG
>JALYOO010000133.1 GCA_030856845.1 Gemmatimonadota bacterium | reverse complement strand
CGAGGAGCGTATCCCTTCCATGTGCGAGCTCTTCGATCCGCGCCCGAAGCTCCCTCGTCTCGGCGCGCTGCGCGGCCACCAGCTCACCGATGAATCCCGTAGCGAAAAACACGCTTCCAACGACAAGGCAGGTCTGAATAAGCGTCCACACCGCCCTGATGCCGACCCCGGTAAACGCCAGCCACGCAACCGCGGCGATACCCGCCAGAACCCCAAGCATGAACAGCCCTGCGCCCATCATGCCGAAGAAAAGGAGAGGCTTCGTCGCAAAGCGCAGCTCGAACCAGACCGCCAGCATGTCCATCACGCCGACCGGAATGCGCCCGATTCCGAACTTGGACTTGCCCGCATGCCTCGGATAGAGCGGTACGGGAACCTCCGTTACAGTAAATCCCTGTGCTGCCGCCATGACGATCATGTACCGATGCCAGTCGGGACGGGCAGGCAGAGAATCCATCACCTCGCGGCGATACGCCTTGACAGAATTCAGATCGCGCACCGGAACGTTGAACAGCGATCGGCTCAACCTGTTGTAGACCCCCGACACGAAAGCCTTCTCGTATTCGCCCTGCTTGAACCCCGTCACCATGTCAGAGCGGCCCTCGAGAATCGGCGCGACCAGCCGCGGAATGTCTTCCGGCAGATACTGAAGGTCGGCCGGATAAAACACCAGCACTGAACCGCGCGCGCTCAGGTAACCGGTGCGTAGTGATTCGGCGATTCCACGGCGCGCCCGGTGCCGAACGGCCCGCAGGAACGGGAATCGTTCGGCGAGAGACTCAAGGACCGCCCAGGTTTCGTCGACGGAGCCATCGTCTATCACTACGACTTCGTACAGGCCGGGCTGGGAGCTGAACGCAGCGGAGGCCTGCTCCATGAAGATCGGAAGGTTGTCCGCTTCATCCTTGGCGGGAACGAGGACACTCACCAGAGGATAGTCATCTCGAACGTCGGGGGAGAGACCGCTCGAATGTTGCCCAGGATCAACCCGGGTCATCGTCATATCCGCTTACGCATCCGCGCCGAGAGAACACCCAGCTGGTCGCGGTACTTCGCGACGGTTCGCCTCGCGATCTGCACACCGCTCTCGCGGAGAATGTTCACGATCGCCTGGTCGGTCAGGGGATGCTTTGGATCCTCTTCCTGAACAAGCTTCTCCAATTGCGCCTTTATTCCGCGAGCGGAGACGTCATCACCGTCCGACGTGGCGAGACCCGACGAGAAAAAGAACTTGAGCGGCAACACACCCCGCGGCGTCTGCACAAACTTTTCGTTCGTGACACGGCTCACCGTGGATTCGTGCATGTTGATCACCTCCGCTACCTCTCGAAGCGTCAGAGGCCGGAGGAACTGAACTCCCTTCTCGAAGAATTCTCTCTGACGGTCGACGATGTAGTTCATCACTTTCAGCATCGTCTGCCGGCGCTGTTCGATGGCCTGGATCATCCAGTTCGCGGAATTGAGCTTGTTCGAGATGAACTCCTTGTTCGCGCCCTCGAATTTCTTCTTGTCGCGCGCGATTTCCTGGTAGGCCTTGCTGAGGCGCAGGCGCGGAAGGTTCGCATCGTTGAGGAAGATGTGATACAGCCCGTCGATCTTGTCGACGATAAGGTCGGGGATGATGTAGTTCTCGTCGCCTGAACGGAACCGAAGACCGGGCTTGGGATCGAGCTTGGCGATTTCGTCCGCGGCTTTCTGCACGTCGCTCGCGCCGATCCCGAAACGCTTGGAGATCTCGCTCCAGCGGTGAGCGATGAGCTCGTCGAAGCAATCGCGCACCAGGCGATACGGAACTGATTGCGTGAGCCCGGCCTCGCCAAGCTGCAGCAACAGACACTCGCGAAGGTCCCGCGCTCCGACGCCCGGAGGGTCGAGGTCCTGCACCATCCGGAGCATTGACTCACCTTCCTCGACAGTGTACATCGGCAGGTCGGCGAGCTCGCGGTCTTCCTGCTCGGCCGCCTGCGAGATCACCTCATTGAGGGAGATGACGATCTCCTCGACCGTCGCCGCTAGATAGCCGTCATCGTTGACGTTTCCAAGGAACTCATCGGCCAGCAGCATTTGGCGAGGGGTGAGCTCGAGGAGACTTACCTGGTCGCGCAGGTGGTCGCTCAGATCCCGCGTCGCAACCGTTACAGGCTCGTAGTACTCTCGCTCCTCGTGCTCTTCCCTTCTCCCTCCGGCAGTGTCGAATCCGTCGAGGAGGATCTCCTCCCAGTCGATCTCCTCGCCGCGCTCTTTCTCTTCGGGCGTTTCGGCCACCGCGTCGGGTTCGGCTTGTTCTTCTTCATCCTCTTCCTCAGCTTCGACAAGATCGAGAAATGGATTGTTGAGGAGCTCCTGCTTCAGGTGCTGCTGAAGGTCGAGGAGCGGCATGTAGAGCAAGTCCATCGCCTGATACAGGCGCGGATTGATCTTCAGCTCCTGCCGGATCTGTGTTGACTGGCTCATGCCCGGCTTCACGGAACTGCCTCCGCTACCGGATCATTCGAAAAGCGATCGCGCAATCTGGCTGTCAGTGTTGGGCCTAGGTAAATGTCGGCGACTGTATCGTCAAAGACGAGGTCGCGGACGCTGCCCGAGACCTTGACCTGTCCATCGAACATAATGTATGCGCGGTCGACGATGTCGAGGGTCTGCTCGACGTTGTGATCGCTGATCAGCACTCCGATGCCCCGGTGCCGCAACCCCGCCACGATGGTTTGAATGTCGTGAACGGCGATCGGGTCGACACCGGCGAAGGGCTCGTCGAGCATCATGAACTTGGGATCGGTGACGAGCGCTCGTGTGATCTCGAGGCGGCGGCGCTCACCACCCGAAAGCGCGTATGCCTTGCTCTTGCGGAGGCGCTTGATACTCAGCTCGTCGAGCAGCTGTTCCAGCCGGCGCTTTCTTTCAGCGCTCGAGATCGGGAGCGTTTCGAGGATCGCCATGATATTGTCTTCCACCGAGAGCTTCCTGAAGATGGAAGGCTCCTGGGAGAGATAGCCGATTCCCTTTCGTGCCCGCTGATACATGGGCATGGAAGTTATGTCCTGCCCATCGATCAGAATGCGTCCGGCCTGCGGCTCGATGAGTCCGACAATCATATAAAACGTCGTGGTTTTCCCGGCGCCGTTGGGGCCGAGCAGTCCGACGATCTCGCCCTGTTGCAGTCGCAGATCGACGTCGTTCACGACCGCACGGCGCCGATAGCTCTTTACCAGTCCCCGTGCCTCGAGCACACTTCCAGCAGGTTCCGATGTTCGCGTGGCAGCCTGCAACGCTGTGTACTCACCAGTGTGCCGGAACACCTCGGTGATCTCGGCGCGGTGCGGTTGAATGTCCGCCCAGAGCGAGGCTGCAAGACGGATTCTCCGATCCGATTCGTCGAAGTCTTCCGGCAGAGGCACGATCGCACCTTCGCCGGCGAGTCTCGGGAGAATCGATCCGATGAGATACGCCTCAACTTCATCCAGCCCGAGGCGTCCAGCTTCCTTCTCCGCGTTCTTGCCTTCGGCGCGCAACGCGCTGAGGAACTCATCGCGATAGCGGATGACAACATTGTGGATCGGCGCCGAGCCGCTCTCGTCTGCCTCCCTGACTATCGCGGAAAGAGCGATCGACATCGAGCGTTCATCGCCCGACAGGTTTCGCAGTATCTCCCGCACGCGCGCGGGGAATTCCCTCTCGTTCACGGCGAGTTCCGCCGGATCGGCCCGGCGGCCGGCACAGGTCGGGGGGCAGGGTCCCTGCGAGGGGTCGCTGGAGGTACTCCCTGACTCGCTCCCGCGGTCGGCGGGCTGGCGGTGGTCGGCTCGAGGTACACTCCCGCAGCCTGATCCTTCACGTCTACCGTGCTGACGACCTTGCCGTCGAACAGAATGGTGATCACGCGTCCGCGAACATAGTTGACATTCGGCAGATTTCGACCGCGCTCATTCGTTGCAATCTGATAGTACAAGCTGGCTTTGCCGGTGGCTTCGATCCGCTTTGCCCTGGGCCGCGTGGCAGTATCTCCGGCAGCGATGCTGTCGAACTCCGCAACTATCGAGTCGCCCCGCATCCAGTCACGTTCGGTGGATGTGATGCGTAACGAATCCGGAGCGCTATTGGCATACGCGGCGCCGAT
>JALYOO010000117.1 GCA_030856845.1 Gemmatimonadota bacterium | reverse complement strand
GTGTCAGCTACGTCATCGTCAACGGAGTGGCTGTCGTCGACGATGGCAAGGTGACAGCCGCACTCCCGGGCCGTGGATTGAGAGGGCCGGGGTATCGAAGCACGCCGCCGCGGTAGAGCTGTTGCCTCAGCATCACAACGATCCGTTCGACCGAATGATCGTTTCCCACGCGAAAGTCAAGAAGCTAATGATGGTAACGCACGACCAGCGATTCCCTCAGCGGCTGCCCAGCAGTGCAGTCCTTACCGCACCCCGCCCCTCGGCGGTGCCGAGAACGCCATGCGGCGTGTTGGGAGCAATCTGCACGGTGACCCACGGCGAACCAGCGGCCATCAGGCGCGCGGCGTAAAACTCCGAAGGCGCCTGCTGGCCGGGATCTTCGGCACCGCGAATGAAGTGCACCCGCGTTCGAGGATGAAAGTAGTCGCTTCCGCCGGTCGCGATGCTCTCCGCATTCCACCTGTCAGTGAACGCCGCGTCGTTGCGCACGCAGGGCCCGCTCCCGTCGAAGAAGCCGAAGCCACGGTCCAGGAATGCTCGCGTATCCTCCGAATACCAGAAGCCCTCCTCTCCCGGCTTCCTCAGGCATGCCTTGGCGAGTGCGGCATGCGGCGGACCGCCCGTAGGAACGACGGCATCGAGCACTTCGTCGAGCCCGTAGTGGCTGAGTGAAAATGAAACCTGCGTAGCTCCACCGCTATTACCCGTAATACAGAATCCGCACCGCCCATTGCTCGAACGCGCGATTCCGAGCGGACGGAAATGCACTTGATAGATCCAGTTGAATGCGGTCGCCGGCCGGCACGCCAGGCGCGCCGTTCCGGCGTCATTGCCGGGAGAAGATACAAGCCAGTTGGACGCCCACCGAAGCTGCACGACCCTGAACCCGTCGGCGAGAAGCTGCGTAAGAAAGGCTCGCCGTTCACCACCTTCGAGAGCCCAGTTTTCACCACCTGAGCCCGTCGTGAACACGACGATACCGCGGGGAACGCCGGACGGGTCCGAAACCGCAACGAATGCAGCTGCCGTCTCGCTCACTTTTTCACACGTGACTTCGATCGCCTGGCAGACGCTGCCCTGCGGGCACGTGGGATCGATTGCATTCGTAGTGCGAACACCACCGAGCGAGAGTGCCACGCCATCGACGGGAGGCCGAGTAACGTCGGTTGGGCCGGAACTGCCGGAGCAACCCATCAGCGAGGCGAAGCAACCAATAACGATCAGCGTGTGTCCGGCTTCCCTCGGTAACGCAAAGTGTTCTCTCATGAATGCATCAACCGGAAGGAGTCCCACAGATCTTATTCTCCACTCGGTAGACGCACTGACGCAACACATGTTAGGAGCTCAGGATGCCTGCCCGTCAACGACGATTGAAATTGCACACTTTCAGCGATTGAAAATGCACCTGTGTTAAACGCTGTTGCTTTTTCCTATCACGGACGGCAACCTCTCGAATCGCTACAACTCGATCCGCCTCTCGTACGGCCTCTCGTCGTACCCCGTATAGATCTGCCGCGGCCGAGCGATCTTCTGCTCCTTGTCGAGCAGCATCTCTTCCCACTGCGACAGCCAACCAGCGGTTCGGGCAATCGCGAACAGCACGGTGAAGAATTCGGTCGGGAACGCCATCGACCGATAGATCAGCCCGGTGTAGAAATCCACGTTCGGATAGAGCTTGCGCGAGATGAAGTATTCATCCGACAACGCAATCCGCTCGAGCTCCAGAGCGATCTCCAGATCACTGTCGACACCGACTACCTCGAAGACCTCATCGGCCAGCTTCTTCACGATCTTCGCGCGCGGGTCGTAGCTCTTGTAGACGCGATGACCGAACCCCATCAGCCGCCCCTTCCCCGACTTCACTCCCTCGATGAACTGCGGCACGTTCTTCACGTGACCGATCTCCTCGATCATGCGGAGCACCTGCTCGTTGGCTCCACCGTGCAGCGGGCCGAACAGCGCCGCGATCCCGGCGGACATCGCAGAGAAAGGATCGACGTGCGACGACCCCACCGCCCGGACTGCACTCGTTGAGCAGTTCTGCTCGTGATCAGCATGGAGTATGAACAGCACCTCGAGCGCGCGCGTGAACACCGGATTCGCCTTGTACTGCGGCTCAGTCATCCGCGCCACCATCGACAGGAAGTTGTCCACATAGGACAGGTCGTTGTCCGGGTAGACGAACGGCAATCCTTTCAGGTGGCGATAACAGAACGCCGCGATCGTCGGCACCTTCGCCAGGAGCCTGATGAACGAAATGTTCCGTTCCTGCTCATCGAAGATGTTGCGCGACGTCGGATAGAACGACGACAGGGCGGCGACCGAGCTGTTGAGCATCGCCATCGGATGGGCGTCGTAGCGGAAGCCTTCCAGGAACTTCCGCATGTTCTCGTGCACATACGTGTGGTACGTGATGTCGTGCACGAACTTGTCGTACTCGGCCTGCGTCGGCAGCTCGCCATGCCGCAGCAGCCACGACACTTCGAGGAAACTGGACGACTCGGCCAGCTGCTCGATCGGATATCCGCGATAGCGTAGTATCCCCTTGTCGCCGTCGATGAACGTGATCGCGCTGCGGCAGGAAGCCGTGTTGAGAAACGCCGGATCGTAGCTCAGCAGTCCCGGATCGTCTTCGTCGGGGGTCCTGAGTTTCTTGAGGTCCGCTGCGCGGATCGCGCCATCGGTGATCGGAAGACTATGTGTCTGTCCGGTGCGCGAATCCGTGACTTCGATGGCGCCGGATGAATCCGTCGCTGCGGGGGCTTCGGCGGTGCTCGCCTTGGTCATCCTTTCTCCTGGTGTGACTCAAAACTAACCGATGCCCGTGAACCGGCGCGAGCAGTGTCTCGGCGCTTTCTACGTTTCGGCGGACTCGCCCGACCCCGCTGCCATCGACATGATCGCGCTCCATTCCTCAGCGCTCACTGGCTGCACCGACAGCCGGCTACCGCGTTTGAGCAGAACCATTTTATCCAG
>JALYOO010000099.1 GCA_030856845.1 Gemmatimonadota bacterium | reverse complement strand
ACATCGACCTTCATCATCAGCCTCTCCAGGCAATCACGCTCTGGAGCCGGGAGTTCTGGTTCTTTTATGCGCAAGATGCTCGTCACAGGCTCTTCCGGGCTGATCGGTTCGGAGGTCGTCGCCTATTTTTCCCAAGGCGGCTGGCGAATCCATGGCGTGGACAACAACATGCGCGCCGATTTCTTCGGCCCCGCCGGCGATACCCGCTGGAACCAGAAGAGGCTCGAACATTCGCTGAGCGGCTTTGAACATCACGAGCTGGACATTCGCGACCGCCAGGGCTGCCGGGATCTTCTGTCGTCAATAAAGCCGGATGTCGTAGTGCATACCGCCGCGCAGCCGAGCCACGACCTGGCGGCCTCGCGTCCGTTCGATGACTTCGACGTCAATGCCGCCGGGACTCTGAATCTGCTGGAGGCGTTGCGACAGGTGCGTCCCGACGGGGTGTTCGTTCACCTGAGTACCAACAAGGTGTACGGAGACGGTCCCAACAACATTCGTCTGCGGGAACTCGAAACGCGCTGGGACTACGCGGATCCGGCGTATGAGAACGGAATTACCGAGTCGTTCTCCATCGATCAGAGCAAACATTCACTGTTCGGTGCTTCCAAGGTTGCCGCCGATGTGTATGTGCAGGAGTACGGACGCTACTTCGGACTCAACACGGTTTGCTTGCGCGGAGGGTGTCTCACCGGCCCCAATCACGCGGGAGTCGAGCTGCATGGATTCCTCAGTTATCTGGTGCGCTGCAATCTCGAAGACAGGACCTACAGAATTTTTGGATACAAGGGCAAGCAGGTGCGCGACAACATCCACTCTCTCGATGTAGCTCGCGCGATTCATTCTTTCATCGAGCACCCGCAGTGTGGGGCGGTGTTCAACATCGGCGGCGGCCGTGCCAACAGCTGCTCCATTCTGGAAGCATTCAAGCTGGTCGAGGGCTTTACCGGAAAGGAGCAGCGATATGAATACCTCGATCAGCATCGAGAAGGCGATCATATCTGCTACATCTCGGATCTGACGAAGATGAAGCGCGAGTTGCCCGGTTGGGACATATCCGTCTCGCTGCCGCAGATCTTCGAGCAGATTGTGCGCAACTGGGAGGAACGGAACCGGGGCTGACTCGCGCGGTGTGCAGTTGAACAGCCCGATGGTCGACACAATGAGACTTTGTATCCTTACCGAGTACTTCGATAACACGGGAAGTACGCCGACCATCCTGTCCAACCTGACGCAGTACCTGAGAGAGACGTATCCTCAGCTGTCCGTCGATGTCATCGCCAGTCGCAACCTGTACCGCGGCGATGCGAGACTGCCTTCTCGTGAAGTTCAGAATGGCATCAATGTCATTCGTCTGAGCACACCGAAGTCGAACCGGCCTTCGACCCTGCTTCGGCTGACTGTCGGAATGATCTTCACGTCAGCGGTCGCTCGGCGCCTTCTCACGCACGGTCGGTACGACCTGGTGTTCGTGGTCACGAACCCGCCGTCCCTGCCGATTGCGGCGCAGTTGTTCGCAAGGATTCGAGGCGTTCCGTTTGTCTATCTGATTCACGATCTATACCCGGATGTCGCGACGGTTCTGGGAGTCCTGTCGCCGACGCATCCAATCGCTCTTTCACTGAAAAAGCTACAGCGCAGCTGGCTGCATTCGGCCGCGAAGGTCGTCGTGCTCGGACGCTGCATGCGCGATCACCTCCGGGAGCATTACGAGCTTCCCGTTGAGCGCATCGAAGTAATTACGAACTGGTGCGATCCCGATGAGGTTGTCCCGAACGCGACCAGTGCGTTCCGCGAACAGAAGCACCTCGACGGAGTGACAGTTCTTTACGCGGGTAATTTCGGACAGTACCAGGATTTCGATGACGTGCTCGACGCGGCCGCGCTCCTTCGCGATGTCGAGCCGCATATCACCTTTGTCCTGGTAGGCGGCGGTGCGCGTGAGGAACACATCAAGCACCGCGTTGTGTCAGAAGAGCTGCACAACGTGAAAGTCTTTCCGCTGGTCCCGGTGAGTGAGTATCCGGACGTGCTGGCGGCCGCCGATATCGCCTTGGTCGTTCTTGCAAAAGGCGCGGAGGGAGTGGGCGTGCCCAGCAAGTTTTACAATGTGCTGGCCTCCGGACGTCCTACGATCGCCGTGGTAGAGCCGAACTCGGAAGTGGCGCTCGTGCTGAACGAGGACAACTGCGGCGTGCAGGTCACTCCGGGAAATCCGGATCTGTTGGCGCAGGTGGTGAGGGAACTGGCCGGAGATGCAGAGCGGCGAAAAACGCTCGGCCACAATGCCCGGCAGGCCCTGTTGCAAAAGTATACGCTCGAGAGAGTTGGAGATCGATTCTGGAACGTCTTCAATAAGGTTGCGAAAAGCTGAGGTGATGGCGTGGCATAACCTGTTTACGGTCGCCCATCCTCACCCAGGCTTATCGCGCGCTCACCGGTGTGCAGGTCGCATCTGCCGGCGGATCTGGTCGCCCGTACGTCTCCCGGACCAATCTGGGCGCGCCGCTTCGGGAGATCGTCAGAATGAAGAGATTCGAGTGCTCGAAGTCGCAAAGGTCACCGATCGTCGCCCCTCCCAGTGCGGCGACGATTGGACCTACGGTATTGCTGTGGCCGACCACCAGTACGCGCGAGCCCGGCCGCAGGCGTATCGCATCGGCGATGTCCTTGGCGTGCTGCTCCACCGTCGTTGCGAGACCAATGACTTCAACCTCCAGGTTTCTCAGTTTGGCCAGCGGCTGGGCGGTGAGGTTGGTGCGCTGGCGGTTGGAGCTGACGATCCGGTCTACTCCCGCCGCCCGCAACCGCGCGGCCAGCGAATCGGCCCGCGCGTAGCCCACTGCCGTAAGCACGGGGTCAGCCGGATTCTCGGCGGCCTTTTCCGCATGGCGGACGACGTAGACGATTGTCTCGCCGGCCGAGGCCGCTGATTCATTGGCACTGGTTGCGCGGGCGCATGCGCCGGCGAAAACGAGCGCCGCACACGCCAACATCCGGCATCGCGGAAAAGCTCGAAGGAGTATCATTAGTTCCTGAATAAGTCTCTCCCACCCTCGTTGGCAAGCGACCGGTGTGGTGCTGGCATATCCCCTGCTTTCCAGAGTTAATCATGAAACGCTCGAGGCGCCGGTTCTCGACAGGCCTTTTCATTTCGATTGCGCTGTGGGGATGTGATGGCGGAAGCCCTTCGACGACGGCTGACGAGATTGCCGCCGATTCGGCGCTCGCCGCCGATCTTGCGATCGCGAACCGCGACACGCTGCTCGTCGATTCGATCGGTGAGTACCGTCCGGCAGACGCTGCCGAGCGTGCCGCGGAGGCGGAGGCGGAGGTTGCGCCTGTGCCGGCGCCTCGGGCTGCGACTAGGCCTGCACCTGCCCCGGTCGATCCCTGGGCGGGAGTGACATCAGGGCAAAGCTCGACGGGGAGAACGGGCATTGCTCCGGAGGGTGTTGCTCGACCAAATACTGCGACTCAATCACCGGACAACGTCCCGGAGCCGTCAACTGGTGCGGGGGACGCCGCAGACGTCGCGCTTCCCGTTCCCGTCGCGACGGGCCCGCGCAAGGCAGGCGCGGCCGCCTGCAACTCCCCTGCGCTCGACGATCAGACCGAGTGCGTTCGCGCATCGCTCGCGTCGGCGGACATGCGTCTCAACCGTATCTACCGCGCGCTGATAACCGAGATGCGGCGGCAGGAGCGGTTGCGCTCAGGCCAGCGCGACCCCGCTTCGGTGCAGCGGCTGCGCGTGGCTCAGCGTGCGTGGCTGGTGTACCGCGACACCGAGTGCAGGAGGCGCGGACGGGGAAGAGAAGGGCGATTGTGGGCGCGCCCCAGAGTTCGATGCCTGGGTCAGTTTTCGGTGCGGCGCGCGAACGAACTCGCGGACAACTTCAGCCGTCTGACTGCACCGTAGAAAGAAGCCACAGACTGCCGGCTTCGTTATCGCGTTCTGCGTCTCTGCGTCTCTCCGTTGCGCAGCCCTTTTGCGCCCTCTCGTTACACCCAGCGGCGGACGCGCTGCTTATAGGACAGATAGTCGGCGCCGAATTTCCGCTCGAGATACGCCTCCTCGCGATAGATCACTCCGCGCTGCATCACCACCAGCGCCAGCGGAAGAAACAGCAGCGGCCACAACGAGTTGATCACGAACGCGCTGCCGACGTAAGCGAAAACCAACCCGACGTAGATCGGGTTTCGCGTAAATCTGTACGGGCCGTTCGTCACTATTCTGGTCGTCCTGCCAGTGGGAAGGATCGCGGTTCCCGCACTGGCGAATGTTGCCGCGCCCCAGAGGGCGAGGCTTCCGCCGATCACGATCAGAACAATTCCGAGCAGCGTTCCCGTCCTTGCAGGCAGAAGCGGAAATGGCCGCAGCCGCTCGGCGATGTAGGCCAGAAGAAAAACCGCCATGAATATGAGAGGAGGAGGCGCGTCTACGCCCGCGCTGTCGCGAACGCCGTCGTCGTTTCGGCTCACTCGGGATCGAGCAGTCGTTGCGGCTCGGTTGCGCTACTGTCGAGCAATGCGAGCGCGGCCTCGGCGTCCGCGCCCCGCACCACGAGCCTGACAGGGTGAAGCGTGTTCATGTACGGAAGAACCCCCGCCGCATTGTCCGATACTACGCTCGAGTCGATGCCGTTAGCCTCGAGCACTGCCTCTGCCAGGCTGGCTTCTACATCCGTCGAAAACGTACGGATGACATAGAGCGCATCGGGGCTCAGCTCTTCGTCGCGACTCAAGGAGTGACGCGGGCCGTTTTCTGCGGCGCGATCATGATGTGTGACCACGGCTTCCCCGCGTACATGATCCACGGACCGCCGGAAAGTGGGTTCGCCGTGAGTCCGGTCGATTGCTCGGTCGCGTACGGGATGTACACCACGTAGAGATACGACGCACCGTTCACCACTCCGGTCGCTGCATCGACACTGTCGCGGGGAGCGAAGTACTGATACAGTGCCGCCGGGCGTGAAGGCATTCTGTACCGTCCGCGACGCACGTCAGCCAGCCGCGCCGTGTCGATCGCCTCGCGCGATTTACCGAGCTTCTGCAGCTCGCGCCCGCGCGCCATGAATGGCTCGAGGGAGCGGTGGTAGCAGGAGACATGGAATCTCTCGCCCGCCGGGTTATCGCCGAGGCAGACGATGTCGTTCGTGCCGCGCCTCAGCGTTGTCAGCTGCCCTCCGTCGCGATATCCGAGTACCTGCGCGCCTTTTTTCAGCGGCTCGGGAAGCGGGCTCACTGCCGCGGCGATCTGCCGTTCGGGTGACGGATACGTCACCGCCACTGTCGCCGCGGTCTGGGCCGCTGCTCCGGTTGCAGTTGACGCAATGACCGCGATTGCGGCGATGTGCAAAGCTTTACGCATTGTGTTCACTGGGTGAGCGGTTTCCTACTCTCCGACCGCTG
>JALYOO010000129.1 GCA_030856845.1 Gemmatimonadota bacterium | reverse complement strand
TGCGGCAGCCGACGCTCCGGGCAATGCGTGCACCAGATATGGGGTGGCCTTGCCGACTGTCAGCGCACCAACAATGGTACCGATAGCCAGCCCGCGCCGGCTCCTGAACCATGTCGAGATCATTTTCATGGCTGGCGGATAGACGCCCGCCAGGCAGAGCCCGGTGATGAAGCGGAGCGCCAGCGCGGCTTCGTAACTCGGCGCGATGGTGAGAGCGGCGTTCGCCGCGGCACCGGAGATTGCGGCCGTCGCGAAAAGACGGCGAGACGGGACGATGTCTGCCAGATTGAGAATCGCTGAGAGCGCCGTTCCCGCCACGAATCCCAGCTGCACGACGGTTGTGAGCCAGCCTGCCTCCGCTGTTCCGACGCCCCACTGTTGGGCCAGCTGCGACGCCACCGCGCTCCCCGCAAACCACAACGACATTCCGAAAAGCTCCGCAACGGAGAGGAGAGAAAGAATCCTCCAGCGAAGCGGGTGATCGTCTGTCGCCATCGGGAAAAGTTACCGATCGACAGGGGGATACGTAGCAAGGACAAGCGCGATTTACAGAGAAAGAAAACGCGCTCAAAATGAGCGCGTCGCGAAACAATCGCGTGTCCCGTGTCAATCCTCTTCGACGACCGCCAGACGGTACAGACTGGGCACAAACGCGAGGGCGATACCCAACCCTACGGTTCGCAGGAAGCTGAACCGCCTGGTTTCGACTGCTCGGACTCCGCCGAGCGGAAGCGCCGTGCGACGGACTCCCTTTGTGTTCCCGGTGACGCGGTGCCCGAACACGCTGTCGTTTTCCAGCCTGATGTCCTTGAGGACGATCCATCTCCTGTCAGCCATGGTCAGCGCGACTTTCTGATTCGGATTCTGGCGGATGACAGCGTCCACCGGCCTCGTATCCACTTTCCACGCCTGGCATGAGGAGAACGTGAGCGTGATCGCGGTAGCGATGGTGAAGGTGCGGGTGAAGCTTGTCGCCATGAAGTGATCCCCGGGTGAACATTCTTTGCGGTAGCGGCAACGTCGAAAAGAGGCTACGATCGGATTTCGAGACTGGACGATCGCGCCATAGACCGGTCACCCGATCTCACAGGACGTGATTCTGGTCTGTCGCAGGACTGCAACACCCGGACCGGTCCTGAAACAGACGGTGAAATGCAAGGTTGTTGTGAAGGTCGAATCTCTTTCTCGTCGAGCGGCGTCTAAATCGGGTAGAGGGCGAACTGCGCCCACCCTACCACTCGAGCCAGGCGCCGGGCTGAGGGAGTGCCAATGCATTTTGCTGGTCGGAAGAAACTGACGTGGGCTATGCTGTTATCCGTCGTCGCCGCGGCCGGTTCGGCGGCCGCACAGGCGACGACCCGTTCACAAAACGATCCGCGACCCGTTGCCCAGGCAGTCAAACGCACTTCCACGATTCTGGTGGACGGAAGGCTCGACGAAACCGCGTGGTCCGCCGCGACACCTATCAGCGAGCTCATTCAATCCTCGCCCAACGAGGGCAGGCCACCGAGCGAGAAGACGGAGATCCGTATCGTGTACGACGAGGCGGCCGTCTACATCGGAGCACGGATGTTCGACTCGATAGGAGGAATGGGAGTGCGCGCCGTCCTCGCCCGGCGTGATGCGGTGATGAACGGCGACAACTCACTCACCTCCGACAAGATCGCGCTTGTCTTCGACACCTTTCACGACAAGAACAACCGTGTCTGGTTCGAGCTGAATCCGCTGGGCGTAAAGGGCGATCACCAGAACGGTGACGGATCGTTCGACCCTGTCTGGGAAGGTGAGGCAAGGATCGACTCCGCCGGATGGACGGCCGAGTTCCGCATACCCTACTCCCAGCTGCGCTTCTCCAGAGACGCGAAGCAGGTGTGGGGAATGCAGGTCTGGCGACAAATCGACAGGCTCAACGAGTTTGACATGTGGGCGTTCTGGCGAAGCAATGAGTTCGGGGGTCCGGCCTACTTCGGAACTCTCGAGGGAATCATCGTCACGTCGCGCCCGCGCCAGATGGAGATCGTTCCCTACCTGACGTCGCGCGCCAAGATGGAGCGCGTTCCGTTGGGTGATCCGTATCACTCCAACAGCGACGCGCAGTTCCGGGCGGGAGCTGACGTCAAGGTAAACGTTACCTCGAATCTCACTCTCGACGCGACGGTGAATCCGGATTTCGGACAGGTCGAGGTGGATCCGGCCGTTGTGAATCTGTCGGTTTTCGAGACGACTTTCTCCGAGAAGCGGCCGTTCTTCGTTTCGAACTCGGGATACTTCTCCACCGGCGGGCTAAGCTGCTTCAACTGCAACAACGTCTCGAGCCTGTCCCTGCTGTACACGCGGCGTATCGGCCGGTCGCCGCAGCTGTCCGGGGTCGTCGGGTCGCGATCCGAGTATCTCGACGTAACCGATGCCACGACGATACTTGGCGCGGCGAAGGTCACGGGGCGGACGAGCAAGGGGCTTACGGTAGGCCTGCTGGACGCCGTGACCAACAGGGAAACGGCAACCTTCCGCGCTCCCGGAAGCGCGTCCGATGAGACCTTCGAAGTCGAGCCGCTGTCGAACTATTTCATCGGACGGTTGCGGCAGGATTTCCGCGGAGGCGCAACGCGCATCGGAACCATCGGCACGCTCGTCAACCGCAGCCTCGGCAACGACGATCAGATTCAGCGGCTGCGGAGCAGCGCCGGAGTCATCGGCCTGGATCTCGATCATCGTTGGAGCAATCGCACTTACTCGCTCAATATCCAGAGCGCGCTCACCGACATACGCGGCGACACTTCCGCGATTCGGCGAGCGCAGCAGTCGAGCGCGCGATACTATCAGCGCACGGGACGAGAGGCGGGCAGCGACGGTCTCTTCTCGACCGAGTACGATCCGAGCCGCACGAGCCTCAACGGTTACGGCGTTTATGGCCGGTTGGCCAAGGAGACCGGCAACTGGCTGTGGGAGACCATGCACAACTGGCGCAGCCCGGGTTTCGAAGCGAACGACATGGGAGTGCTGAGCCGAGCCGACTACAAGTACATGCTCGGCAACGTCGTGCGACAGTGGACGACGCCGGGCAGCTGGTACCGGTTTATCTGGGCCAATCTCGGCACGCAGGCGCAGTTCAACTACGAGGGCGACAGGACAGACCTCGACCTTCATTCCAGCCTGTCCGTTACGCTGCTGAACAACTGGAACGTCGGGCTGTTCAGTACGTACCGCCCGAACTACCAGGACGAGCGCTTGACGCGCGGCGGCCCGACCGTAAGCACTACGGCTACAACTTCTGGGGCTTGAACGTCGGTGGCGACAGCCGGTCGAAGCTCGCGTGGAATCTGAACGTCAATTACAGCCTTCCGGTCGGATCGTCAGAGGGCGGTCGAATCGCTTACTTCCCTTCCCTGACCTACAAGCCATCGCCGTCGGTAAACGTCACGGTTTCTCCATCGTGGGATCATGACTTCACCGCGCAGCAATTCGTGACGTCTCGCTCCGATGCGACTGCTCCCGCTGGATTTGGCGGGGTGCGTTACGTGTTCGGCCGTCTTGAGCAGAAGACCTTCGCGGTTAACACGCGAGTGAACGCGACCTTCACCCCGAACCTGACGCTGGAGCTGTTCGCGCAGCCGTTCCTGGCCAGCGGCCACTACACGAGCTTCAAGGAATTCGCGAAACCGAAGTCTGGCGAAATGATCTACTACGGTCGTGATAATGGCAGCACGCTTACCGCAACGACCGATGCGTCGGGTGGGACCACGGGATATGCGGTCGATCCAGATGGTGGTGGTGCGGCAGCTGCGTTCACCTTCGACAATCCCGACTTCAACGTGCGCTCGTTGCGCGGAACTGCGGTGATGCGGTGGGAGTATCGTCCTGGTTCAACGCTATTCTTCGTCTGGACACAACAGCGCGAGGGATTCGAT
>JALYOO010000088.1 GCA_030856845.1 Gemmatimonadota bacterium | reverse complement strand
GAGTGAAGTCGCGTTTGTCGACCACAAATCCGCTGTCTCGAAGCTTGCGTGGGCCGACAGGCCGAGCACACGCGCGTTCCGCGTGGCGGTCTCCGTCCCGTCCGGGTCTACGTCCAGCCCCATGAGTGCGCTTCCCTTTTCTATCCGGAGCAGGTGCAAGCCGACGAGGCCGCTGCCGGAAGTCAGCTCCGCTATTCGAAGCGGCTCCGGTGATTCACCGCTTGCCGACTTGAGAGAACGCGCTCGCGACAATGCGGCCTCGGCAGCGCAGACACAGAGGAGCGTATCCTCCGGTGAAAAGAAGGATGTGAACGCGAAGGGAGGCAGGAATGCGCGCAGTCTGCTGCCTTCATCCACAAAGGATTCCAGCGCGGAATACCGCGACACCGGTCGTCCGAAATCATAGGGTGTCAAACTACACCCCCTCTGTTCCTCGAAGGGCTCACCTCTTGCACATCTCCACACATTGCGACAATACAGATTGCAAGCAGCGCACCGCGCGTCAGCCGGATCTCCGCACAGTCAGAGCCTACTGCCATGTTGAAGTCAATTGAGCTGCCGTCCATGCCCTTGCTGACGTCGCGTAGCGATTCCCGGCCGCGCGAGGACACACTCGCCGAGCGGCTCGCCAATCTGCTCGCCGATCCTGATCTCGACGGAACGCTGGCTCAACAGCAGGGACTGGAAAACTGCCTCGCCGCCGAATCGCGACAGTTGGCGGCAAGAGCCTACCCGTCACGGAAAACCACCGAGCGCCAATCCGATACCTGGATAGATCATTCGGCTCGTTCCGATCTGCATCGCGCCCTTCTTGTGATCTACGATCAGCACATGCGCCTGCCGGGCGATTCGCGCCTTGCCTATCAGTTTCATCCGCTGGTTTGCAGGGTGATGCGCGAGCTGGAAACGCCGTGGGAAGCCGACATGATACGGCGAGCTCATGCATCACATGCGCTATCGCCTGATTCGCTTCCCGAAGATGCGGCGGAGTTCGCCGCCTGGTATCGCGATGCGGCGTTCAATCATCCTCTTTACGAGCACGACCTCTACACATTCGTCGCATCCGATGCGACACGCGAGCAGCTGGAGTGGTTCTTTCGCATGGAATGCGCTGGAGAAGCAGCATTCGACGACCTTGTCGCCCTCGCTCAGGTCGGCACACGAGGCGAGGTCAAGATGGAGATGGCCTCCAACTACTGGGACGAGATGGGAAAGGGCCGCACGCACGCCGTGCACACGCATCTTTTTCACGAGCTGATCACCGGCTTGAAGCTTTCAGCTCCCGACGCTTCCCAGCTACCCTGGCAGGTGCTCGGCGGTGTCAACGTGATGTTGTGGAGCTGCATCCCTCGCCGGAACGCCTATCGTGCTCAAGGCGCACTCGGCGCCGTCGAGCTGCTCGCTCCGCAGCGCTGTACCCGGGTGGTACACGGAGCACATCGTGTCGGAATCCGGAAGAAAACGGTGGTCTACTATGGAGCTCACGCCATCATTGATATCGGACATGCTGAAGGCTGGCTGTCGCACGTCGTGGAGCCGCAGGTACGTGAGCGTCCCGAATCCCGTGTCGGCATCGCGGAAGGCCTTGTCATTCGTGCGAATGCAAGCCTCGACTATTTCGACTACTGCCTGGCAGCGGCGAGGAGCCTGGCGGCTTAGGCCGACTCAAACCCTAGAGCGTTGCCGATCCCACCACGATCATCGGGCCCGTCGGTGCTGGCATCCCTCCTTCCGGCTCCTCTGTGATGGCCACGGCTCGCAAGGCGTTCGGCGCCAGCGCGTAGTTTGCGTGCATCACCGTCTTCCCCTGTGCATCAGGCTTGAACGTCCCGGCGGAAATTTTGGCGTCGTCCGTTACCAGCCAGACCTGGTAGGTCATCCCCGGCTTCGGCGAGCGAAGTCCGTAGGTGATCATCATCCAGTCGTTGGAAGCACGGTTCCAGAACATTTTCCCATGCGGTTGCTGCGCGGACTCGGTGGCCAGTGAGACCATCTTCACATCGGCTCCACCCATCGCCGCGATCATCGCGTCCTTTTCCGCGATCTGCGCCAGGAGACTATCCTCTCTGGAGGAACTGTCGCGAGCTGCCAGCGCAGCACGAATCGAATTGCGATCGGCGCTAACCCGCATCAGCTGCGCACCCGTAACGATCAGAGCGAGCGTCGCCGCGAGAGCCATCCAGCCCATGATCGACCGATTACGTTCGGGTCGCTCCGGCCGGACTGTTCGCATCGGCGG
>JALYOO010000085.1 GCA_030856845.1 Gemmatimonadota bacterium | reverse complement strand
TCCGCATGTCGAGCAACGCTCCTTCGCGAAACGAGAAGCCGCGCAAAGTATCGTCGATCTGGTGAGACGACACACCGAGATCGGCAAGGATACCATCGAATTTCTGAAGTGGTTCGGGCAGCAACCTGTCTACCTCAGCGAAGTTGCCCAATATAACGCGAAAGCTGCCTGCTGCCGCATGTGTGGCAAGCCGCGTTCGGCAGGCTTCAACGGACGCCGGGTCGCGATCGAGTGCTGTGACTCCAGCCCCGGAAGCAAGAAGGGCGGCGGTGTGTCCGCCGCCCCCCAGTGTGCAGTCGAGAACCGTTCGGGCCTCTCGCAATAACTCCAGAATCTCATCCGCGAGCACCGGCGCGTGGTAGGGAGTATCCCACGCGCCGGGCCCGTCGGAGGTCATTTGCAGAAACGGCGAATCTGGTCGTCCACTGCGGGTGTGAACTGCGGGATCGCCGTCAGCAGCTGCTTCGCCGCATCAGCGTAGCTAGTGAGACCAGCGGGAACATTCTCCTGCGCCGTGCCGAAAGACTCCTTCGCCAACCGCGCCAGCGGGCAGCTCTTCTTTTCCTGAGCTTCATTCACCGCGCTCTGTCCGACGAGAAATGCGGAGGCGCCGGCAAGGAACTTGGCGTCGGCCGACGACTCCAGCTGATCCGACAGCTGAAGGAACTGCACCGCGCGCTGAAGGTCGGCGCGATTCTTCGAGGCATTGCCTGCTTTGTAGGCGTCGCTTCCCGTCTTGAGTGCCACCTGCGCCAGCGTCTTCTTGTCGCCACCGTTGGCTGAAGCCGCCCTGATGACTGAGATGACACTGTCAGGCTGATTGAGCGCGCTGTAGATGAGAGCGAGCTGCGCGAAGCCGCCATCAACGCGCGGGTTCACCTGGATTGCGCGCCGGGCCGCTACCAGTGCTTGCGCGTTCTGGCCTGCCTTGCTCAAGGCGTTTGCCTGCACGAGCAGCAGAGACGCGTTGTTGGGATAACGGGCAACACCCTGCGCGACGATCTCGCCGGCTCTGGATGGGGTGAGCTGGGCCGCTGCCGAAGCCGTGCGGATGAAGTAGCTGGTGTCCGCTGCTGCGGTATCGGCCTTGATGAGCTCCGCTCCGATCTTCAGCGCCTTCTCGTACGACTGCGCGGCGAGATACACACGCCACGCCATGCTCAGCGTCTTCGGATCACCTGGATTGGCACGCAACGCTTCCTCGATGATCGGCACAGCCTTCCCCGCCTGGCCAGTGCTGGCGAGACTTGCGATCACCTGATCGCGCAAGCGCTCGTTGCTCGGATCCGCTGCCATCAGGCTCGTGAGGGCCTCGGTTGCCTTCGCCGTATTGTTGCGGGCCTGATAGATCTCCGCCTTGTAACGCAACGCGGCGATATTACGCGTGTCGATCGCTCCGATTCGCTCCGATACCGCCAGCACCGAGTCGGTCTGCTGGAGCGCCTGGTACGCGTTTGCCAGGCAGACCATGGCGATCGTCCCGTTAGAGTATTTCGACAGTGCGGAGCGGGCCGTCAGAACTGCCTCCGCGTACTTTTTCTCGCGCGAGAGGTTGCTGCAGTTGCGCTCGCCGGCGAACTGTTCACGCGCCTGCTGATACGAGCGTGAAACCGCCTGCGCTGCCGCATTCAGATTGGCGCCCTCAGATGATGGAAGCGGTTGCTGAAGCGTGTTGTCGCGCGCTAGGACTACGCGGGCATCGATCTTCACGCCAGTCGGCGTGCGGGATACCGTCCCTTCCACGTATTCATCAGCGCGGAGAAGATTCGCCAGCGCCTTCGCGTCATTCGGACCGAGGGCTTCGGTGGTCGAATATCCTGACGCCGTCAGCGTGTTGTTGATGTCCGCCTTCGGAATTACCGTCAGCCGTTTCGCGTCGACGTCACGAGTGATGCGCGATCGAAGCGCGTCCGCCGTCTGAATCCCGAGATCTTTCTCGGAGCTGGCGAACGTGGAAACCATGACCTTTGGCGGCGGGTCTGCGGGAGCGCGTTGAGCGAATGCACCCGATAGCGGGAGCACGGCGAGACCGGCCAGCGCGACGAAGGCGCGCGGCTTGGATAGGCGATAGTGACGCAAAGTCAGGCTCCTTGAACTCAATGTTCTAGTCTCCACGGGTGTGGTCATCTTTACACCTCGATGCTTCAAACAGGTCCAGAAGGAAAAGCGATGAGCGAGGAGGGACTCGAACCCCCGACATCCTGCGTGTAAGGCAGGCGCTCTAACCAACTGAGCTACTCGCCCGGTGCAGAAACCGAGCCCAGCCCTATTTGAGGATGGCTATGGGCACCAGAACGCAGTAACCGAGAACAAGCAA
>JALYOO010000078.1 GCA_030856845.1 Gemmatimonadota bacterium | reverse complement strand
ACGTGATTCCTGAACGACACTATCGGATAGCGGCTCAGCACTCCGACACCAAACTCGCGCGGTGGTTTGGCCGCATCGTCGTTTGCCAGCCGGTAGATGTGCGCAAACCGATACTCCATTCCCGTTCCTTTGGCGAGCTGCTCCGCCTGATTCGCGAACCCGCTCCGCTCGGCCCAGTGAACATCGACCTCCTGGAGGCCGACTACATCAGGCTTCGCAGCCTTGATCACCGCGATTACGCTGTCCAGTCCTTCGTTGCCGTACTGGATGTTGTAACTCATGACTCGAAGCGGCTGGTCGTTCGACTTGGTTGGAGCGCTAGCGCATGCCAACGCCGCAAACGCCAGGGCAATTCGGCTCACTAAAGTGCTGGCTCTGCCTATATGCGACTCCACAAAGCCCCGCATCAGGCGGCTATCGGCCGGGCTCGGGCCTCGGCGTCTCGCGCCGTGCGCTGGCCTTCCTCGACATTCACGAATCGGAGAATCAGCGCTCCAACGATGAAGAATAAGATCACGGCAAGAATCGCCGGCCGCATCGAGCCGGTGCGTCCAATTATGAACCAGGACATTAGCGAGCCGAGCAAGCCGGAGAACTTGCTGAAAACCGAGAAAAACCCAAAGAACTCGCCCGACTTGTACGGCGGTATGATGCTCGCAAACAGCGACCTGCTCAGCGCCTGCGTGCCGCCCTGCACCGTACCCACAAGAAGCGCCAGAATGTAAAAGTGCGTCGCCGTGTGCATGAAGTAGCCGAAGATGCTGATGATCGCGTATACGGTGAGTCCGATGAAGATCGAAGCCTTCGCACCGATCCGGGACGCGAGCATTCCGAAAGCGAAGGAGAACGGAATTCCGACGAACTGCACGATGAGAATCGCGGCGATGACAGTACTAGCAGGAAGCCCCAACTCGTCGGTACCATACGGTGCGGCCATCCGCGTGATCGTCCCGATTCCATCGCTGTAGATCAGGTATGCGATCAGCATCAGGACGGCCTGCTTGTATCCCTTCAACTCTCGAAATGTCTCGCGCAATCGCGAGAACGCGACCACTACGGGATTCTGTCCGCGGCTCTCGTCGCTCTCGAGCTTCACGACCGGCTCGCGCACGCCGCGCAACAGCGGGATCGAGAAGAGAAGCCACCATATTGCGACCGAGACGAATGCCAGCCGCGCGGGCAGAGTTCCAGTGGCGGGCAATCCGAACAGGGTGGGCTTGCTGATCCAGGCGAGATTGAGCGCGAGAAGAATCCCGCCCCCGACGTAGCCCAGCGCGTACGCTGCGGTCGAAGCACGGTCGATCTCCTCCTTCCGCGCGACGTGTGGAAGAAGCGCCTCATAGAAAACGTAGCTGCCCTGCATGCCGAGGTTGGCGAAGATGAACAACACTGACGCGAGGAGCAGGTCGCCGCGCTCGATGAGATACATGAGCGCGCAGGCGGTCACGCCGACTCCCATGAACGTGCCCAGCATTCGCTTCTTCACCGCGGTGTAGTCAGAGATGGTTCCCAGTATGGGAGCCAGAACCGTGACGATGCCCAGTCCGATCGCATTGGCCAGCGACAAGTAAGCCGCGGCTTCGCCTTCACCGCGACCCGCACCGGCGACAGAGGTGAAGTAGATGGGGAACACCGCGACGGCGATTGTCGTCTGCGCTGAAGATGCCGCCCAGTCGTACATGGCCCACATCCGGAGCTCGCGCCGGTGCAGACCCATTTTGTAGAGCAGTCCCTTCGGAGAGGAGGGTTCCAACGTCGGGTCAGCCATGGCTGACGAAAGTGACTCCGCGTCAATCACGACGCTAGAGCAGCGTCACCCTCGCCGCAACGGCACTGATTCGATTCTTCCTTCTGTAAGGTTTCCGGATCTCGACGCGTTTGCTATATGATGCCCCGTCCCCTTCCCGCTCTTGACGACCAGCTCCCGGAGCAGATGAGTAGTCTCATCACCAGAATACGTGACGGTGAGCCGTCCGCATTGGCCGAGGTATACAATAGATACTCGAGTCAGCTGATGGCACTCGCGTGGCGTCTGACTGGCTCGGTTGAAGACGCGGAAGACGTTCTGCACGACGTTTTCCTTGGACTGCCGGAAGCCCTGCGGCACTACGACGAGCGAGGTGCGTTCGAGCAGTGGATCAGGCGCGTTACCGCGCGCGTTGCGTTGTCCGCGATTCGCGCCCGGCGAACGTCCCGTGAGCTTTCGATCGACGATTATCCGTCGATCGAATCGACTGATCAGGCGGATTCAGCCGCTGGGTCGGTTCCGATACAGCGAGCCATCGATTCCCTCCCGGAGCCTCTGCGGCTCGTCTTCGTTCTCAAGACCATGGAGGGACACTCCCACGCCCACATCTCGGCGCTTCTTGGAATCAGCCGTGGCACATCCGAGGTCCGGCTCCATCGCGCAACACGCATGCTGCGGCTAGCGCTTCACTCCGACCACCCACATCGATGATGACTCTCCACCCCAGCGCCAGCACATTGCAGCGCTTCTCGGACGGTGATGCGACCGCGAAGGAGCATCAGCGCCTGTCGGCGCACCTCGCGGAGTGTCATCGCTGCAGAAACATCGTCGGGTCGCTGCGCGACTTGAGCGCGCAGGCTCGAGCGCTCGCTTCTCCGTCGCCGTCGCCGGCGCTGATCGACAGGATTCTTGCCGACCGGGCCGCGGGTGAGCGGATCATTCTTCCGCAGCGTGACGATCGACCGTCGCGGCCTTTTGTCGATCGCAGAATCGCGGCCGGCCTGCTGGTCGCCATCGGCGCCGCTGGTTACTTCGCGTGGGCCAGTCGCTCCTCGTTCACGACAGCGAACGATTCGCCTCAACGCGCATCTGTCACGGGCGATTCACTCGATCTGCCGATCAGCACACCTGGCCTCTTCCTCAGCAGACTGTTTCTTCCGTCACTTGCCAGCGCATCGGAGCCATCGAGCCTGCCTCCGCTCAAGGGCGTCGACGGCCGACGATTGAGCGCAGGCCAGTATTTTTTCTCTCGGATGGAAGTGACCGCGCCCGGGGTTCGTGCCCATACAACCGGCCGCGGTTCTCTTCGCGTCCGAGCGTCAAGCGACGCCGGAGCTCCTTCCTGGCATGTCGCGCATGAGTGGACGCTCGAACCGGGACCGAGCGGTGTCCGTTTGGAAACAGAATCACTGGTGGTGAGACAGCGTGACCTTCGGACGATTACGCGAAGCGTCCACGTCTCACCGTACCTCCGCTACAGCCGCCTCAACATTCTTCAAAACTTCAGTGGCGACAGTGTCTCGGGCTTCATGAGTGCGGAGCGAAACAAAAAAGTCACCGTACGCCGCCCCATCGCGCGGTTTCTGGCACCCGTGGCCGGACCATACATGAGCGAGGCGTTTGCACCGCTCCTCCTTTCTTCCGTCCGGCTTCACCCCGGCTGGACAGGCAGTCTCTCGCTACTGGGATGGGCGGTCGTTCCTGAGGACATTCGCTATCCCGTCCAGCTTCGTGTCACCGGCGAGGAGCGCATACGCGTGCCGGCAGGTGAGTTTGACTGTTGGCGACTGGAGATATCCAGAGGTGCGCTCGTCCACAACTACTGGGTCAGAAAATCAGACGGCCTCGCCATTCGAACCAGGATCGATCGCACCCGATCGGCCGGCGCAAAAGGCAATCATGAAATCGTTCTCATCCGCGAGGTAAAGTAGAAATGCCGAGTAGATCTCCATTGTTGCTTGTTGTCTCGATCGCCCTGGCGTCATCGCAGGTGCAGTCACTTTACTCCCAGGGTTTGCGAGCTGATTCGCGCGCCGGAACGGGAACGGCACCAGCAATACTTCGAGAGTTCCGCATCGATACGGGACATTCCGACGTGTCCTTCTCCATCGGATTTCTCGGCCGCGCCGTGAAGGGCCGCTTCGACGACGTTCAGGGCACTTTCGTGTACGCGCCCACAGCTGACGGAAATCCGGGACAATCCGCCATCACCGTCGCGATCGAAACCGGCAGCATCAACACCGGATGGAAGCATCGCGACGATCACCTGCGAACCTCGGATTTCTTCGACGCTCAGCGATTTCCGACGATCGTGTTTCAGAGCAGATCCATTCGCCGTTCGCCGACCGGCTTCGTGATGTCGGGACCGCTGACTATGCACGGCGTTACCAGGACGATCGACGTTCCGTTTCGGCCTCTTACGACCAAGCCGGTCGAAGATCCGCACGGATCGACGCTCATGTCGTACTCGGGCTCGCTGCGCATCGCGCGGAAGGACTTCGGGATCCTCGGAGGCAGCAAGTACAACGAATGGTTCGACCAGCTGCGCAGCTCGACGATGTCGGATACCGTCGATGTGAACATCGAGCTCGAGGTATGGGCGACGGATTTCGCGCGCGACCGTCGGTATGAGGGCGCGCTCAAGCGCATCGCAACCGAAGGGATCGCCGCGAGAGTGGCGGCGGCGCGGGCGGCGTACGCGAAAAATCCAAAGAGCTTCGAGCAGGCAGAGTGGGAATTCAGCCAGATTGGCGCCGCGCTTCTCGCACAAGGAAAGACAAGTGACGCCGTGGAGCTTTTGAAGCTCAACGCAGAGTTCTTTCCGAAATCTCCGTCGGCTCGCGTCGGACTCGCGAGGGCCTACGAAGTGGCGGGTCAGAGTGGCGCGGCGAGGAAGCTGCTCGCGGAGGCCCTGGCGGTCGATCCTTTCCATACCCGGGCTCTGGAAATGAGGCGTCGACTCGGACCCTGAGGAAGCGGCAGGACCGTATCGCTTGACAAAGTGGAGGTATATGTTGAAATATCAGCACCGTTGATTTTTCAGCATACCCCACTTGGTACTCATGCCGAACCGCTTCCTTGCACCGGCCTTGGCGGTAGCCCTCTCGCTCATCGCTTCCCGTCTGCCGGCCCAGACTACGGCACTCACCCACGCCAGCGTCGTCGACGTGGAGACCGGAACGGTACGTCGCGACCAGACTATCATTCTGCAACGCGGCGTCATCAAGTCGATCGGCGGACCGGCTCTCCCGCTGCCCGCCGGTGCGCGAGTGGCCGACCTCCGCGGCGGACACGTCATCCCCGGACTCTGGGACATGCACGCACACCTCGGTACCACGGGACCTTCTTCGCTGGCTCTTTATGTCGCCAATGGCGTCACTGGAGTCCGCGACATGGGAAAGCCACCGCGCACTCGTGCGACCGTGGCGCGACAGCATCGCGACGTGAACCATGATTGGACCCCGCTTGTTCCTCGCTGGCCCGATCATCGAGCATACGCCCTGGCTCAATCAAGTGCGTGACTTCGCGCGTCAGAGCGGCGACGACTCTGCTCTTATCCGCGATCTCGCCGGGCGCATCCCGGTCAACACCCCAGCGACCGCTCGCAAGGCGGTGGACTCGTAGTCGCCCTCGGCGCGGATTTCATCAAGATACGAAATGACCCAGCGCCGCGCCATTCACGACTCGCCGCTCGGGCAGCACTTCCACAGTTATCGTTTCTCCACCGGTCGCGGTTTGTTCGCGGTATTGCCATGTGGTGCCCGGCGTCAGCGGGAAATACGGGTTCGTGACCGAGGCCGCCCAGTCCGTTGGCAGCACCGGGTTGTAGGCGGGGCTGAACGGAGCCGTGGGATTGTTGCTGCACGCGACTGTCAGCGCCGTCGCAGTCGCGATAACTCGAATTGAAACAACGCGCACCTGTCCTCCTTCCTTGAGTGAGATCGACATTCTCTGGAAGGAGGAACAGGCGACACGGCCGGATGTGACAGCGGTGCTTACGCGGTGCCGGGCTCCTCCGAATAGACAAGTCCGCCGACCATCGCCGCCAGCATCAGGTTTACGAGCCAGAGCCCGCTGTAGGCGTACCACAACCCCGGCGACATTACACCCATCGCCTTGAAGCCGTAGGTGAGGATCATCCCGAACACAAAGAACAGGAGCCCGACATACATCGCGGTCCGCGGCCCCGGGCCGAACCGCGGCCGGATCGCAGCGTAAGTCCACACAAGAAGCATTCCGATAATGAAATCGAAAAACACATAAGTGGCGATCTGGGCGCCGCCCATCGCCGCCATCTGGTCGCCCAGTACCGGCTTGAACGCGTTCGACTCCGCGCGCATTCGATCGGCGAAGATCACGGCGTTCGAGAGGAAATCAATGATGTTGAGGACCAACCCGGCGGCGAGACCCCCGAGAAACAGCTTCTTTGTATTCATGTTGACGGCCATGCTTCCCTCCATTGAAAGTGGGTGAGCGGTCGTACGCCTGCCGCATCAATCCGGGCAGGCGGCTGCATCCAGTGCCTCAATTGTAGGGTCTATGTACTTTGGCTTCCAGACAAGAGTCCATGTGTAATCATCTTGAAAGTATTCAGGTGGTCCGCCAAGGCCATTGTACCGGCCCGAGCCTGGTGGCGGAACTGATCATCTGATCTCGTACGAGATCTTCATCTGTTGCACTCGCGGGTTAAGACGCTGCATCGGAGCGATCTCCGAGCCGAACTCACGATCCCCTTGCACCGATGCCGGCAATCGATCTGACGAAGCAGTTGTGACTGGATCCGGGTGGAGCTGCAGAAAAACATCGCGAGCCTTTCCCTTAAGGTGCTGAAGCCGGCCACCCCTGAACCCGGTGATTACGCCCCCGTAATCCCAGCCGAAACCTGTCAGCGTCAACGGACCGCCGTTGAACCGCTCGACGTCCCTCAGCGATGTGCCGAGTGAGATTCCCGGCGCGATAGTCCAGAGGCTCTTCCTTCCGCTGACCTGAAAACGGGCCGGGCGTGCAGTGGATTTCACATCTACCCAGACGATCTCGATACGGCGAAGCGAATCGTCGGGAAAGAGTACACTGCCCTAATGGTCATCCCCTCGCCGACGTTTATCTCGGCGGAGCGAAGGTTGGCGTTTCCGAATCGCCGCACGAGGTGTGCGCGCGTCGTATTTCCGTCGATGTCGGCAGCTTCACCAGCCGGCGGAACGAGCCACATCGAGCCCTCGGTTGGCGCGACAGCCACAACTTCGCTGACAGTTCCCGCATTCCCGCCGCTTCGACCGGCTGTCGTTCGCGCAGTACTCTCGCTTGCGACAGCTCGCTGCGCGTTGTTCACAGGAAGCGCCTTCTCGAATTTGCCGGAACAGCCGATCAATACCACACTCAGCACAAACGCAGCGGGTGCGAACTTGAGGGGGTCACGGACATCTTGTCCCGAACGGACCGGGCGGAACGTCGATCACAGGCGCACTCGTCACGGGAATCGTCAGATCGATCTCGTCCATCAGGTTGTTCGCGCTGGCGTCGCGCACTGTCAGCGGCTCGAGATTCCACCGCGCCTCGATCAGTCGCAACACGGACGAATGATCGTACACTCTGCTGGACACATTGCCACGCTTCGCAAACGGCGAGATGAGGATAGTAGGAACCCGAAAGCCGCGGAGGCCATCAGTGTTCCCAATCTGCCGCTCGCCAGGAGGAATCGGCGCTACCGGCGGCGGGACGTGATCGAAGAATCCGCCCCATTCGTCGAAAGTGATGATCAGTAGCGACTTGCCCCAGCCGGGGCCTGTCGTGACAGCCGTATAGATGCTGCCGAGGAAGGCTTCAGCGTTGCGGATGTCGCCGGGAGGATGGTAGCTGTTGCTGTTCGTGCTGGAGAAGTCGGGATCAACGAAAGCGACGTTGGGCAGTGTGCCGGCTGCAGCGTCGCTGTAGAACGAAGCGATCGATGTGATGATCGAGGCATATCGAAATCCCCACAGCGACGAAGTGGTAAGGCCCGCGCCGTAGTTGCGCCCCGTGAGGTTGGCGCTCGCCAGCCGGTCCCAGATGGTGGGAAGCGTACTGGCGACGAGGGTATTTGCCAGGCGGTCGGTTTGCGCCGCAATCGACAGCAGGCGATTGGGATAAGTCGGCCCCATGATGGGGCAGAAATACCGGTCGAGTACGGTCCATCGCGGTGCAGCCTGCCCAAGGAAAGAAAGGTCGCTCGCAGTATAGTAGCCAATTGCGAATAAATCGTTGCCATCAGCTTTGAGCCAGCCGTCGCACGCCCCACTATTGTACTCGACCCTGCCGCCCGTGAAAGAGTGGTTCGGATCCGCGAATCCACAGTTCCTAAAATCAGTCAGACGATGCGTTGGGCGCGGGACGCCGGTGCGGTCCGGATATGTCAGACCACTCTGGCGCGCATCCGCTCCGGGTAGCCATCCGAGCAGATGATCGAATGAGCGGTTCTCCATCGTTACCACGATGATGTGGTCGATCGTCCCCGGGGGAATCGGCGTAACGGGGACGAACGGATCCGGCGATGAATCGGAGCAGCCGAGCAGTCCCGCGCCAGCACCGATCGCTACGCGGCTGACAAACTCCCGCCGCGATATCGTTTCGACGAGGCGCATCAGCTCCGGCTATGCCCTGACTTGCGTTTCAATTCGACTGCCTTTCTGCGGCGCCGCTTGACGGAGAAGGGAAGCCACAGCATCCACATGCCGGTGAGCCACATGATCAGCAGCGTCATGCCACTGGGCAGAAATATCCCAAGCTTGCTAAGATCTCCCGCAACGAATGACCCGTCGTGAATCGATTCGATCAGGTCCGATCTCCGATATTCGCTTTGGAGCACACGACCGGTGCCCATATCCACCTGCACCTCCCAGCCGTTCTGAAGCCAGACCTTTGCAATGCCTCGCCCCGGTCGAACGTCAACTCGATTGACGTCGTCCCATCCAGTCACGCCGAGTGCCGGCACTGCGCGCACGCTGGTAAGCATGCCTTCGAGGCCGAGAACCGGGGATGTGCCGGTACCTCGCTGCTCGGCCGGCTGCACCCATGTCCACTGCTTCTTCATTTGCAGCAGGAGGCCGCTGCAAATGATGACCAGCACCGGTATCGCCACCAGGACTGCGGCCCAGTAGTGAGTTCTTCGAGTCAGAACGTTGAACCGCATCTAGTGCACTAGTCGGAATAACGCCGTGTAGTTCCATCGCGGGCCGTGCAGCGATAGGAGCGTGAATCCGCATGACTCCACGATTGATCTGAGACGAGCTTGTGAAATCATGTCCGGATCCGGTAGTTGCTCATGGATCGCCAGTACCCCTGAATGCTTCAGCACGCCGGCAATGCCGGCCAGTGCCGCGAATGGATCGGGGATTTCTCCAAGCACGGTGATGAGGATGGCAAGATCGAAGCTGTCCTCGGGGAGTGGAAGAGGTTTACCGGCGTCAGCAGTCGTGAAACCGACGTTGTCGATACCGGCGGCTTCAAGCCTGGTCCGCGCCTTGGCAAGCATCTCTTTCTGAACATCCAGCAGCTCGAGGTGGCCTGATGGTATTCGCTTCGCCAGTTCGACGGAGAAGAAGCCAGAGCCGGGCCCGATCTCGAGAATACGGTCACTCGGCCGGATTGGAAGTCGGCGACAAAGTCCCGCGGTGAGAGAAGCAGAGCCCGCGCGGGATTGTCGATCAGCCAGGTGAGCCAGTGTGGAAACGGAGTGGTCAGACAGTCAATCCGAAGGTGTGTGCGATTGCCGCGACAGGAAATACGTAAGCGCCGTAAGAATCAGAAATG
>JALYOO010000127.1 GCA_030856845.1 Gemmatimonadota bacterium | reverse complement strand
ATCGGCTTCAGTACCTGCGTCACGCGCACGATCGAGCTGACGCACCGTCTCCGCACCTCGGCCGGATCGCACGAGCGCTTCCTCGTCATCGAGGTATTCGGCAGATACGCCGGCTTCACGGGGCTGTCGCCGACGATGGCTGGTGCAGCCGACCGTTGCCTTATCCCGGAGTATGCGGCCGACATGGAGCATCTCACGGAGCTGATGACCCACGACCACAACAGGAATCCCAGTAAATACTCGGTGGCGCTCAGATGGACTCATGCACGAAGAGACTGACCGTGCCACGAGCTGTTACTCCGTTCACCAGTACGTGGCGAAACCCGACCGACGGCAACGCGGGCTGCTGATACGTGGATCTGTCCGCGACGGTCGCAGGATCGAACACGGTGATGTCGGCGTCCGCCCCGACCTTGATCGAACGTGGGCGCGACTCGCGACTCAACGCCCACCTCGTCGAACAAAGACGATCGTCTCGCGCTCCAACTGCTGAGGTGAGAAGAGCCCAAACGAAAAACTTCATTGGCCTTTTAGCACGCGGTCGCGGGTCAGCATCAGTAACTCGATCGCATCCGCCAGGTGCTCCTCCGTAATGTGATGATCCCCACGCTCGCCCCGAAGCCGGTGAGCCTGTGTGAGCACTTCGGCATCGCGGAATCCTTCAGGCGTCTGGAACTTGTAGCACGCAAGCTCGACCGTCAGGCCATTGGCATCTTTGAGGTAGATCGAGTCCATGAAACCGCGGTCACGCTCATAAAAGGCGATGCCACGCTCGCTTAGACGAGCGGGGGCCTGCTTGAATGTCGCTCGTGAAACGTTGAAAGCGATGTGGTCAACGGAACCTGCTTCGCGCGGCGCAGGGCGGCCGGCATCCTGCCGGGACTCATTCGTAAACACCGTGAGCAGTCGTCCATCCCCCGGGTCGAAGTAAAGATGGTTTTCATCGGGGTTTCCGAGGTTGGGCTGTTCGAAAATGAATGGCATTCCCAGTAGCCCCTGCCAGAAATCCACTGCGCTCTGTTTGGTGGAACCCACGATCGTGATGTGGTGCAAGCCCTGAACTTGGATTCTCTGCACGCTCGACTCCTTTGAACGGGAACGCAAAGATCAGCGCGATAGCGAGCAGTACCGGCCGGAATCATGTGCTGGCCGGACACTGGCGGCCAGTAACTAGTCGGGTCGCTGCGGTCTGAGCGAATCCAGCTTTGCAGCCAGCGTGCTCCAGCGTGACATAACGTCTTTATATTGCGCTCTCGCTCTCGTCACCGCAGCAACCTCCCTCGCGGTTGGTGCGACATCGGCTTCCTGCATCGCCATCGCCGCGGCCATCATTGCCACTCGCACACTCTCCAGAGTAGGCGGCCCGCTCGGCGCTTGACGCGGCCCAAACACCGGCCTCGCACCCCGCGCTGGCGGAGGGGCAATTGAGTCGATCTGCGACTTGAATGCGGCATCGCCGTCACTCGCCAGCCGATCGGAAATCGCGCGCGTCGCCACGTATGCTGCGCGCAACGCGACCGCTCCGTCGTACATCTCACGCGACAGCGCTGCGACCTGAGCAATCGCTGACGCCGGGGTCTTCACTCGAGGGTCGAGCACGAGCGTGAGCGGCTGCGTGTAGCTTTTACCATCAGCGATGAGACGCACCGTATAGGAACCCGGCGGCACCCACGGGGTGGTCGCCGCAAAGTACGTTCGATGCGGCACCGCTCCGGTCGCTGTCTCAGTGAGCGCCGTTCCCTCGACCGGATCATAGCGCATGTCCCAGCTGAATCGATGCATTCCCGCTCGCGATGAGAGAACTACGTTCGGGGCTGCCCAGTAGAGCGGAACCGAACAGCGCGGTGTGCTGGGGTTCCGCTGACAGATTCTGTTGTAGGCCTCGGGATTCAATGCCGGATCCGGCCCGGGAATCGTATCGCTACTCGAGTACTTTCGAATGACCTTGCCCGCTCCGTCCACGATCTCGAGCCTGACCATGCGGGCATTCGCACCAAGGTAGTAGTCGATCAGCGCACTGGCCGGCGGATTCTCTCCCGCTGGAACGTCCGGCGGCCAGGGCGTTGGATCGTTCTCCGCGAAGCGGACGCGGACCGCTGTTGCTGGCTTCACCAGATACGATGAAGGCCGTGTGTTGCGCGCAGCGGCCATCGCACGCAGCGGTGTCACGTTGTCGAGAATCCAGAAGCCACGGCCGTGCGTTCCCGCAATAAGATCGGAGCAGAGGCAGGTGGAGTCGTCCTTCAATTGAAGATCGCGCACTGAAATCGCCGGCATGTTGATGCGAAGTGATTGCCAGTGATCACCGTCGTCGTAAGAGACCCACACCTGAGTATCCGTACTGCCATATAGAAGGCCTCTCACCTTCGGATCTTCGCGGATTGAGTTCGCGACTGACCCAGGGGCAATGCCTGTGTTGATCTCCGTCCACGTACGCCCGCCGTCATGCGTCCGCCAGAAATGCGGATTCATGTCGTTGACTCGCATGGTATTCGCCGCTGCATAGGCTGTGTTCGCGTCGAAGTGTCCCGCTTCGATGTTGAAGATGCGCGTCCACGGCTTGATTCCGGGTGGCGTGACGTTGGTCCATTTCGCGCCCCCGTCGGTCGTCACCTGAATGTTGCCATCGTCGGTCCCCGCCCAGATGACGTTGATGCTCTTCGGCGATGGCGAGAGCGCCGTGATCGCCCCGAGAGGTGCGGGTGTGACGTTGCTGGCGTACTTTCCGGCGTTGGCCGGGACTTCCCATGTCTGCCGCGCGAGGTCGGGGCTGATGCGTGTCCAGTCGTGGCCGCCGTTTGTCGTCTTCCACACCGCGTTGGAGACGTAATACATCGTGTTCGGATCGAGGGGCGACCAGTTGATCGGCATTGTCCGGACGTTGCGGCTGTAGCTCTCTCCATTCGGGCCCCTGGCACTCATGTCGGGCCCCACATATGTCGTCTGCGACGTCCTGCGATTGTACAGCGACACGTTTGATCGCGCGCTTCCGTAGACGAGATCCGGATTCTTCGGGTCCGGCGCGGCGATTCCATACTCCTGGATGTTCACCGGATGCCAGTCGTGGAAGGTGATCATCCCGTCGGGTGAGCGACTGCTGACACAAGCGGACCCCGCATCCTGCTGTCCGCTGCATACCTGGTAGGCGAAAGTATTATCCGTGGAGACGTGATACATCGCCGCCGCTGGCTGCGTGTACCAGTTGCTCCACGACACGCCTCTGTTCGCCGAGACGACGCCGCCCTGGTCGGAGATGGTGGCGATGATGTCCGTGTTGTTCGGATTGATCCAGATGCGCTGGTAGTCATCGCCTCCCGGCGAGCCGCGTATGGCGGTCCATGTGACGCCGCCGTTTTCGGAGCGCCACATGACGACCGATGCACTATAGATCACGTTCTCGTTTTTCGGATCGACGGTCACCGTCGGAAGGTCGCCGCCGCCAATGCGTGCGAGCGGGCGCGGATCCGGGACGGTGGTCGAGTCGCTGACGACAACGGGCGCCCAGTGTTCTCCGCCGTCAGTGGTCTTGTAGAGATTTACCGCTCCGGTAACACTGTTGGTCGCTGTCGCCGTGGATGCGAGCGCGTAGATCACCTTCGAGTTGCTCGGAGCGATCGCGATGTTCGCCTGGATGACACCCGTCAATCCATTGGTGAGCTGCATCCATGTTGTGCCACCGTCAGTGGACTTGAATACGCCGTTGGCTGCACCACCGAATCCCTGCCCCTCGATGAAGCTCTGCTGCTGCTGCCAGAGCACGGCGTACACGATGTTCGGATTGGCCGGATCGATGCGCACGTCGTTGCCGCTCGTGTACTCGTCCTTGTAGAGGACCTTCTGGAACGTTTTGCCGCCGTCGGTGGAGCGGAAGATTCCGCGCTCCTCGTTCTGCCCATAGGGATGGCCAAGTACAGCAACGAAAAGACGATCGGGATTCCTGGGATCGACGTCGATGTACGCGATCATCTGGCTGTTGCGGAGCCCGAGGTGCATCCACGTTTTGCCCGCATCCGTCGACTTGTACATCCCGTCACCGGTCGCAAGGTCGGGACGAATAATCCCCGCGCCACTGCCTACGTAGATGATGTTCGGGTTGGATGGCGCGACTGCGATGGCACCGATCGATCCCGTGGATTGCTCGTCGAAAAGCGGGACCCAGTTCGAGCCGAAGTCCGTCGAGCGCCAGATGCCACCGTTGTCGAACGAGATGTAGAAGGTGTTCGGTTGGGAGGGCACGCCTGCCACCGCGCGTCCTCGGCCCCCTCGAAACGGCCCGATGTGACGCCAGTGCATCTCGGGGTTCGGACTGACGAGTGACTGGGCCTCAACAGCGGAACCGGACGTCGCGAGTGAGGCGAGGACAAGGAAAGATCGCAGGGGCGACACGCGCACGGTTTAATCCTGGTGAGATGGACGACTGCTCGAGGTAACCTGACGAGCAAGGGTGTGCGTCGCCAGAGGGTTGAAGCGTCATATCTTTTGTCCAGCCGAGATCGCATCATGGCGATAGATCCGCTTCTACGTTTGGCTCCAGGCCCACGCTCACTAAGCTCGGGCTCTTGGCTTTTTCACCCCACGATGTTGACCTTAGAGGCCCAGAGCCCACCGCTTGAGCTCAATGCTCGACGCTCTGAACTGGTCCCTCGATCTGGCGAACAGCTGGCCCCTGTTTCAGTTTCATCTCCGCGTGCCAGTCATCGCTGATAACGGCTCGGCCGCCGCGCCTGGACGTACGCTCATCAACGCAAGGGGTTCTTTCTGCAACGGCCAGCAACCACGTCGCCGCCCTGAGGACCAATGCCCAAACGTATCGTTGTCGCCTTTTTTGTGCTCGCAGCTTGCGGGACCAACCAGCCCACGGAGCGCTACGGGTTCGTCGCACTCCTGGGACGCGACACCGTCTCGGTGGAGAGCGTAGCACTTAGCGGCAACAAGCTTGTGAGCGATGCGGTCGATCGGTTTCCGCGCGTGCGTCAACGACATACCGAGATTGACATCGCCAACAACGACAGCATCAGACGGCTCGTGATGGACATACACACGCCGAGCGAGCCGGAGAACCAGCGCGACCGGCGTGTAGAAGCCGAGGTGAGCGGGGATTCAGTGCGCATCTCGAAGCGCGACGGTACCGGCACAAAGAGAAGGGCGTTCGCCACTGGTGGTGGCATCGCCATGGCGCATCTCCCTCAGATGTACAGTCTGTACGAGTTGTACTTCGCCGCCGCGCTAAGGCGCGCAGATACATTGAAGATTGCTTCGGGGGAAGGAGTGCCGATGCGCCAATTCTACATCGACCGGGAGTTCGACAACTTTCCGCTGCACCAGGGCTTCGTGCGGGCGCTCCCTGGCGGCAAGGCGGAGATCCGGCACGATTGGCTCTCAGGAACGGGCGAAGCCACACTCGATTCCAGTTATCGATTGCTCAGCTATTCCGGATCGCGGACCACATACAAAGTGATAGTGAGACGGCTCACCGAGGTCCCGGACATCAAAGCGATTGGCGCACAGTTCGCCGCCTTCGAGACGAAGAGCGGCGCAATGAAGCAGATGAGCGCCAGAGATACGATGCGAGCCGCTATTGGCGACGCGACGTTTGCGGTGGATTACGGTCGCCCGCTTGCGCGCGGGCGTGCCCTGCTTGGGAGTGTCATTCTGTACGATCAGGTTTGGCGCACTGGTGCAAATGCAGCCACGCAATTCACGACGTCAGCACCGATCACGCTTGCCGGCATGCCTGTGCCCGCGGGTACCTACACTCTGTGGACAATTCCGCGCGCGACAGAAGTCGAGTTGATCGTGAACAAGCAGACCGGACAGTGGGGAACGGGCTACAACGGATCGTACGACCTCGGCAGGGCGCCGATGCTGACGGATACGCTTACGACACCGGTGGACACGTTCACGATTTCCCTTCGTTCGGTGAATGCCCGGCGCGGCACACTCGTAATGGAATGGGGGCTGTTTCGGTGGACGGCCCCCATCGCGATTCCATAGCAGAACGCTCAGTAAATCGAAGGCAGACGGCTTGACTTGGAAGGTCGGGCTTCGCCGCAAGTGATTCATCGATTACAGCGTGGTGATACAGCCCGCGCGGGTGCGTCAAATAGGGTATTGAGCATTGGCGTGAGCCGATCGCCAGAAAAGGCTGTACATTGCGTCTTTCTCCACACGTCATGGACCCGCGCCTCACCGCTGCCCTCGTCGACCGCTACCGTATCGAGCGCGAACTTGGCGCCGGCGGTATGGCCACCGTGTATCTCGCTCACGACCTGAAGCACAGTCGCCAGGTTGCGGTGAAGGTGCTCCGCCCCGAACTCACTGCAGCGCTCGGGCACGATCGGTTCCTGCGGGAAATCACCACCACGGCCAACCTCCGCCACCCGAACATCCTGCCGCTCTTCGATTCGGGCGAGGTCGACGGGCACGTGTTTTACGTCATGCCGTTTATCGAGGGAGAATCGCTCCGCGACCGGCTAACGCGTGAAGGAGCGCTGCCGATACCCGACGTCCTCCGAATCGCCGACGAAGTCGCCGACGCACTGAGCTACGCGCACGGCCGCGGTGTCATCCATCGCGACATCAAGCCCGAGAACATTCTCCTCGAGAACGATCACGCGATCGTCGCTGATTTTGGAATTGCACACGCCGCCAGCAACGCGGGCGACAACAAGCTGACGATGGCGGGCCTGGTGGTGGGTACGCCGCATTACATGAGCCCGGAGCAAGGGAGCGGAGACACCGTGGACGCCCGCAGTGATCTCTACGCGCTCGGCTGCGTGATCTACGAAATGGTTACGGGAAGTCCGCCATTTGCCGCTCCCACACCAATGGCGGTGATCGTACAGCACGCAATTCAGCCAGTGCCGTCTATTCACAACGTGCGCCCGGAAGTCGCAGTTCACCTGGTAGCCGCGATCGAGCGCGCCCTCGCCAAGACGCCCAGCGATCGGCATGCCACGCTGCACGAATTTCGTGACGCGATCAAGCACGCAGAGGTTGCGCTCTCAATTGCGCCCGCAGCAGCATTCCACAAACCTCCGCCAACTCCCCCGACGCCGTTACTCGGCCGCGAGGAAACGCTCACCGCAGCGATCGATCGGGTCCACAACGGCGCGCGTGTTTTGTCGATCACTGGCTATGGAGGAACGGGCAAGACACGATTCTCGATCGAGCTCTTTCGCCGCCTTGAATCCGGGTTCGCGGGTGGTGCCGCGTTCGTGTCGCTCGCTTCGACCACTGCGGCAGCGGAAGTGTTGCCCACTATCGGCATCGCACTTGAAATCACCGAGGCACACGGCCGTTCGCCGCTCGACGCTATTTGCACAGTGATTGGCGATCGCCGCGTGCTCCTCGTGCTCGACAATCTCGAGCAAGTGCTCAGCGCAGCTGGCGACATCGCGTCGCTCGTGTCGCGTTGTCCAGCGCTCCTGATCATCGCAACCAGTCGTGCGCCGCTCAAGATTGGCGCCGAATCTGAGTTTTTGCTGCCGCCGCTCGAGTTGCCGGAGCAACACGCCACACTCGAGACGGTGCGCAGTTGTCCCTCCGTCGCGCTATTTCTGCAGCGCGGCGAGAAAGTGAAGCCGGGCTTCACGCTCACCACCACAAACGCGGCAGACATCGGCGCAATCTGCCGGCAGCTCGACGGTCTGCCCCTCGCGCTTGAACTCGCCGCGGCGCGTGTGCGCATACTCGAGCCAGCCGCGCTGCTCCAACGCCTCGATCATGCACTTGACCTTCTCACCTCGGGCGATCGCGACCTGCCCGTTCGTCAACGCACTCTGCGCGCGACAATCAGCTGGAGCTATTCGTTGCTCGCCGACTCCGAGCAGCGCCTCCTGCGACGATTATCCGTGTTCCACGAAGGGTGGATGCTAGCGGCCATGGAGCAAGTGTGCTACTCGAGCGACGAACGCCATCTGGCGCTCGACGAGCTCGACTCGCTGGTGGAAAAAGGCCTCGTGCGCGTGGTGGGTGCGGGCGAACGCTACGCGCTGCTCGAAACGATTCGCGCGTTCTCCGCCGAGCAGCTTCACGCGGGCGGCGCGGTGGACGCGATGCGACACGCACACGCCAACCACTTCCTGGCATTCGCAGCTATGGTGGACGCCGGCATCAAAGGCACCGGGCAACTGGAGGCTGTGCGACGCGCGCGCCGCGACAACGCGAACATGTATGCGGCCATCAACTGGCTCACGCTGTGTGCGCGCGCTGGCGACTTCGAAGCTTTGGAGAAGGGGTTGCTGCTTTCAGGTCACTTGAATTGGTTCTGGCACATTGGCGCGCAGCATCTTTCGTCGCGCGATGTGCTGGACGCACTGCTCGCGCTTGCCGCCAACCGTGGCCCGAGCCGAGGCCGCGCGCTCGCACTTCTTGCCAACGGGATGATCTCCACGGTCACTGGCGAATGGGAGCGCTCGCTCGGGGAATGGTCCGGCGCGTTCGCGGATGCGCATGCAGTGGGCGATGACATAGCCGCCGCAGAAGGAAAAATGGGCGTGGGTTACTGCAACCTGAGTCTCGGGCAATTCGAAGCATCGGCAGCAGCGCTCGACGAAGCCATCACGCGTACTGAAAGCGCAGACGGTGGACTGATCCGGGGAATCACATTCACCCTGAAAGGGATGTTGCGGTACTCAATGGGCGATGTTGAAGGCGGCATGGCCATGGTGGAGCGGGCGAGACGAATACACGAGCGCGATGACGATCACGAAGGCCGAGGCGTGGCGCTCAGCTTCCTCGCACAGATGACCTTTGCCAAGGGCGATCATACACGCGCGCTCATGCTCTATCACGAAGCGCTCGCGTCGCTCGAGACGGTGGGCGACCACCCGGAGATTGCGCGCGTGTATTGTGAGATGGGTTGGACGGCGCTTGCCGGTGCAGATACGCAGGCGGCGCGACACGCGTTCGTGTGGGCCGTTCGCGAATATGAAGTGGTCGGCAGCCCACGCGGGACGGGGCTTGCGCTGATGGGGCTCGCGGCCGTTGAGGCGGCGGTCGGACGCCCGGAGCGCGCGCTGGCGATTGCGGCAGCCGCAGATGCGTTGTCGGTGCGCGCCGGTGTGGTCGTGGAGCATCCCATGGATCCGGGCGTGGTCGGTCGCATCGAAGCGTTGAAGGCGTCGATTCCGAAGGGTACGCTTGACGGACTGCTGGTGGATGCGGGCGCGCTCACGCCGGCAGCGGTTCTGGCGATGGTTGCACAGTGATCTGCGCCACTGCCCGCGTGACTCGCGGCCGTCTCCGAATGAAATATCCAGTCGGTTGCTCGCCGTAGGGTAAAACGCTTGGGTGCGGCGGCAGAGTCGCGGTCCCAGAACTGGGCCAGCCGCCAGGTACCTGTCAGCTCAGACGAACGGTCGTGGCTTCGGGCGCATCATGCTACCGCCATCACGCCGATCGCAGCGGAGCGGGGAGCCATTTGGGACGTTCCTTGGGGGATTGGAAAGTATTGAAGCCGTTCGTCCTCCACCTGGACCCGGATCACGCCGGGACCAGATGCGACAGCACGTGCAAGATCGATCGGTGCACGCTCCAGGTGCGTGAGCTCGCAATCGACGATACTCGGCGAGACCTCTCGCGTCAGTGCGATCTTCAAACTGCGATCACAAGCGACGAGAGCCCTGCACGCGGCCAGCAAGATCATTCGAATACTTCATCTCGTCGATTCGGTGTCCCGGAAGTGTCACGCTTTTGAGGTGCAAGGGACCATAAGTAATTGGAGCCCGAGCTAGCGCCATTGTCAGCAGCCTAGCTTCGTCGCTACGCGCTTTCTCTCATCTACCTCATAGAAGCAGGATCCGGAATAGACATAGATCCTGCTTCCAAACGGCGCTACTCCCCTTACCGGTCCGCCGCCATCAATCGCAGATCGAACAACGCTCATCGTCTGCTGATCGATTGGCGAAGCCGCGCCGCCCGACTCCGATGTAAGCCTTCCCGATACGCCCTTTCCGCCTCTCCGGATGAACGGCGATGAAGCAGGCCCCGTAGCATTACTGTGGTAGAACCGGTTACCGTCGCTCGAGAAAGTACCTGACGCGGTAAGGAAGACATCCGCTCCGCGGGAGCCGAGTACCGTGTTGTGAATCAGGCTGACGTTCCTTATCGAATACGTCCGGTTCTCCTCCGGAGGATTCTCGATACTGATGGCATCGTAGTACGGATTGACGATGACGTTTCTCGAGACGACGACGTTCGACGATCGGGCGACCGCAATTGCCACAAGCCACTCGCTCCTTAGCGAAGAAGTTTGCGCGTGATTGATAACGAGGTTGTGCTCGATGACGACCGAGCCTGATGCCTTCGGACGATCAGGCTGGTATGCCGATGCCTGATAGATCGAGTGCCGGTCGGCATTTCGAATGACGTTGTCGGCGATCCGTACGTTGCTGCAGCCGTCATTGTGAATCCCGTAACCGGAGCCGGATGTCAGGCCGGTCCAGGTCACTACGTCCTGAATGTTATCGAGACGGTTCGAGGTTATCTGGACGTCGTCGCAGATCCCGCTACCACTCCCGACGACCGAGATCCCGACAGCAACATTGCGGATATCCAGATCGCGGAATCTCGCGTGCGTGAGATTCATGCGGTCCGATCCGCTCGCGAGGCCATGCGTGTTTCTCGCGAGGCTCACCGCGCCTTCGAGCGACATGCCGGCGACAGTAAGATTGTCGTTAGAGCCGGCGAGCTCGAAAATGGACGGCGCCGATGCGGTGGCGCGAATGATCGTCTTTCCCGCGCCTGCGCCGATGATCTGAACGTTGCGCTTACCCTCTATCCTGAGCGGCGTGTTGCCGATATTGTAGATCCCGGCAGGGATAGTGACTCGTGAATTCTGACGTGCACTGCTTATCGCAACGCGAAGATCAGCGACCGAAAAAGGCGCCTGAACGTCGGCCCGCGATCTCTTTGGCATCGTCGGTATTGTTGTGGCCAGTGCAACGATCCCGAACACTGACAGGAGCCTCTTGATGCGCATACCGCAAGTCAACTCGATTGTTTCTTTGCTATTGTAGTGGTAGCGAGCTGCTCGAGTTCCCGTACCTTGATCAATTTCAATGATCAATACCGGATCACCCGGTGCATCTCGCGTCCGCTCGTTCTCGTTCTGTGGCATATTGACCGGCTGTTCATTGACGTTGTTCGTCGGCCGATGAGCTGCTTTCATCGGTTGACCCACGTTCCTTCACCGAGGTGGGCGCCATGGTTCACATCACGAAAGCATCGATCCTGCTGGTGAGTGTTGTAGCACTCTCGAGTTGTGCGAAAACAAGCCCCGATGCATCTGACACCGGCGTGGTTGCTTCAGCCCCGGCAGCTGACGCGGCGGCAGATGAGCAGGCAATCCGGGCGATCAATCCCGCCTGGTTCAAGGCTCACCAGGCTGGCGACGTGGCAGGACTCGTTGCGCAATACTCGGACGATGCGGTGATCAGTGTTCCGGGAGCTCCGCCGGTTCGCGGGACTGCTGCTATTCGCGAGTCCTTCACAAAAGAGGTGCGCGATATGGCTGCCGCAGGATTGTCACAGAAGCCGGGCGCAAACCCTGAATTCGCGGTGTCGGGTGATCTTGGCTACGAATGGAACACGTTCAGTGTGACCGACAAGGCGGGAAAGACCGTAGACACGGGCAAGTACCTCTCCGTATTCGGGCGCCGGAATGGAAAATGGGTGATCGTCCGGGATATCTGGAATTCAGATACAGCCCCCGCGCCGGCGACATAGGTGACTGACGGGACAGGAACCATGGATATGGCCATGGTTCCTATCCCGGCGCACGGGTCTCTGGCCCGTTCAGTCAGTGTCAGGCCCGAGCCGCTTTACGCTGCTACCGCACCGGGCCAAGATACTTGTCGAGCCAGCTCAGCGACTCGGCTATGAGCTGCGTTCTCGGAACGAAATGACCGCCTTCATATAGTACGTACCGTTTCCGGTCCGCCGGTGCGCCGAGCATCCTGAAGAATGGCTTCTGAGATGTTTCAACAGGGAAGAAGTGATCGTGCTTCCCGTTCAGCATGATGACAGGCTGCTTCACGCGGGGAAGAAAGTTGATGACATCCGCCTCCGGCCTGGCAGGATCCATGGACAGCCCTGCGATGTACAGAACCACCGCCTTGATCCTCGGCTCGACTGCCGGCATGATGCCGCCGAGGAAGCCGCCCCAGCTCAATCCGAAGTAGCCGATCTTCGCGGAGTCGATGTCACGGCGTGTCTCTAGATAGTCAATCGAGCGCCGGAGATCTTTGCCCCACATCACCACGTGATCGCGATAGAAGACTGTCTCGTCCGAGTAGTCACTCTTCAGGCTGTCCGCCCGCTCATACGTGCTCTTGTAGATCGGATACATCACTGCTCTTCCGCTCTTCACGAGAAAATCGATCCGCGCAATCTCCAGATTGGCACTCGTTCTGGCGTAGATGGCGTTCGACCCCGGGAAGTACACGACAGTCTGATACGGCGGCTTTCCATTCTTCGGCAGAAAGAGAAAGGCCGTTACACGCTCGTTGGCATATGCGGCCGTAAACGTGATCTTCTCACGGATCGCGTAGTCGAGTACGGAGTCACGAGATTCCAGCTTTGCCTCGAGAGGCAGCGGATCGTAGTCGTACAGGGTGAGGAACGTCTTGAACTCGGCGTCGCCGACAGGCTTCTCCCTGGAATAATCGCGATATCTCCTCACGAGCGGCTGCATTGCGAGGCGGAGACCGGGCTCGGCCTTCAGGTATTTTACGAGACGTATCCCGTTGATCGGCGACCTGTCGAACGGAGGCTGTGTATAGGCGTCGTTGAACTGATAGGTCGGGTCGTTCCAGCCGCCGCCGAGTATGTATCGGCCGCGATTTTCCTCGTTGTAGCACCATTCGCGGACGTTACCGGCCATGTCGTAAACGCCGAATCCACTCATGCTGCTCGACGCTCCCGCTCGCTCAGGTCCCTGTCTTCGAAAGTTGCTGCCGGGAACTATGTAAGCGCTGATCGGCACGGTTGCAGCGCGGGCCCAGTGATACATCGTCGGCAGCGACTTGCCCGCGAACTTTGCGTATGCCGCGGCTTCGTACCAGCTCACGCCCCCAACTGGAAGGTCTGCCTGACCCGACGGATAGTCGCCCGCTTCCCACGTTGACGGCCCCGGTCGTCCGGTCTTGTCAATGAAGAGCGTCACTGCTTCGGCGAACGAAACCTTGCGGCCGTCGTTGAAGAACTCAGTCTCCCAGTACTCAGGTTTGGTGTAACCGCCGGCATCCACGAAAGTCTTGTAGTCCCGGTTAGTCGTCTCATACCTGTCGATCAGATAATCGGACATCTCGATCGGCTTGAGCGCATCGAGACCAGGCAGGGCTCCCGAGAACTCACCGCCGGCTATTCGCACCATTTCAGGATTCGGAGCGTTGTCCCGATCCAGTACAATGAGTTGCGAGGCATACGGCCCGAAGATGCGGTTGGCGGTTCTGTATCCCTCCTTCTCAACACGTATTCGGGTAACTGACGGGCCCGCGGGAATCCGCACTGAGTCGAACGGCGTAGTCCCGATTGTTTCCCATCGTGTGGTATCCGTGAACATCGCGCGATAAACCGTCGCGCCCGCCGGCTCCGTACGGATGCTGATTTTGCGTGTGAACTGCGGCCAGAGAGAATTCAGAATCGAGTCATCGGGTGCTTCTTTCTCCGCCTTCGTTGCGACAAGGAAAGCGCTGTCGTTTGCTCCGGATTCCACGTACCGCTGGATCTGCGGGATTGCCTCGGCGCGAACCCATCGCGTTCCACCTCCCGACGACGTGAACGCGTACGTCGCCCCCGCGGCGATGACAACCCCTGCTGCAATCATTGCGGCGATTCTCTTCTTTCCCGCCGGCTTCGGGAAACCGTCACCGTCGATAGTTGTCCCACTCGGGGTCGACAGCGATTCGAGCTCTGCCAGGAGATCATCTGCAGTCTGATACCGCGCGTCGCGCTGCTTCTCGAGACATCTCATCACGATGCGCTCGATCGCAGGTGGTACCGAGGGTTGAACCGTGGCGAGCGGAGGCGGCGGTGTAACCATATGAGCCGACATAAGCTGCTGCGCATTTCCGCTGAATGGCGGCTTCCCCGCGAGCATCTCGTAGGCTACGATGCCCGCGGAATAGATGTCGGCCCGTTGATCCACATCCGCCTCCGCCGCGATTTGTTCCGGAGCCATGTAGGCGGGTGTACCGAGTGACATGCCCGCGGTGGTGAGCGAGTGTTCTGCCTTTGCGTCTCCCATCGCCTTTGCGACACCGAAATCCACGACGAGCGCATGACGATCCGAAATCATCACGTTGTCGGGCTTGATGTCGCGGTGAATCATTCCGTGCTTGTGCGCGTGTGCGAGAGCGTCGATGATCTCGCGAAACAGTCGCGTCGCTTCCGATGCGGGGAGTGCGCCATCGCGTGCCAGCCTGGACCTGAGGGATTCTCCAGAGGCGTACGGCATCACGTAATAGAGAAATCCGTCCGCTTCGCCCGAGTCGATCAGAGTGAGGATATGCGGATGTTGAAGCTGAGCGGCGAAGGAAATTTCGCGGATGAACCGGTCGCCGCCGACTGCCTGTGCGAGCTCGCGATTGAGAACCTTTATCGCCACTACGCGGGAGTGGCGAAGATCTTTCGCGAGATAGACCGTGGCCATGCCGCCGTGGCCAAGCTCCCGCTCGATCTCGTATCGTCCGGTCAGCGCTGCACGGAGACGGCTCACATCGTCGCTCATCAGCGACAGATTGTATTACCAAACGCCCGTATTCGAAATAGCGGGATCAAGTGGGCTTGCACCACGTTCTCGTCCTACTGACCTGACGCATCCTGGAGCCGAACTTAGCGTGCGCCACTTCAGGTCTTGAACCCGAGCGCCGTCGCGACTTTCCGCTGCTGAGAGTCGAGGGTCACGAAGGTGAGCCCCCGCGCATCGGCGGCCACATACAGGGCGGTCGCCAGGTGCCAGCAATCCGCACCCCGCAGATATCCGGCCTCAAGGACACGCCCTATTTCAGTACTCAGGGGTCGGTTGACAATCACCAGTTCGATGGCGGATGAATAGGCATCTGTAGGCGGACGCCCCTCACGCATGAGTGCGCTGAGTAGCTCCGCCTCGAGGAGCGGCGACGACAGCACCCGGTCGAACCGCGCCAGCCGCTTCGTAACCCGGACCGCTGTGGCCTCGCCGAAAGCCGCCGCAACTATGCACGATGTGTCTACGTAGGCGCTGCTCAATCGCGTTCGCGCAGAAACCGCTGCAGAGCGCCGGCGCGACGCGGACCAACGGGGAACGCGAGTGCGTCACCGGGCTTCCGCTTCGAGCGCACGATAGCGCCACGCGCCTCCAGTTCTGCGAGCCGCTCGTCGAGCGTCTGCTGGCGGGCTGATTTGTCGATTGGCCGCAACTCGGCGGCCGGCTCGCCATGGACGGTGATGATGATCGAGCGTCCTTCGCGCACCTGGCGGACGAGGGCCGACAGCCTGGCTTTGGCTTCGTAGAGCGAATACTCATTCGGCATTAAAGGATTCTAATCTGGTCAGTCTAGTCAGGTCAATAAGACCGCCAGTCATGGCCGTGCTTGCATGCGCGCGCTACTCTCCTGCGGCCGAACTGCTGCGCCTTTGGATCGCCTCCCGCACCGAGCTTTTCCCAGTAGTAGTCGATCTCCTCCTGCGTCTCACAGTTCACCTGAAGCGACACAGCTTCGTTGAACTTGAAGATGGGTCCGCCGTTGAGCGCGGTGAACTCCTGGCCGTCGAGCTCGAAGGCGACGACCATCACTGACCGGGCTCACCCCCTGTGATCTCTTTGCCCGCCTCAGCGTAGCGTGTGGTATCGGTAATCCTGGAGTTGTGCAAAATCCCCACGTAATAGTTCGCTGCTTTTTCTGCTTCCTTGTCGAACCACAGGCAAGGTGAGATGCGCTGCTTCGTGGTGGCCATGTCAGTTCTCCGGTTTGGCCTGCTCGGCCTCAAGCAACATCGAAATGGTGGTCGTTTGCATCGCAATCATGTCATCATCCTCGAAGTGTGAGTCCTGTTGTCAAAGACAGCTTCAGACTCTCTAGCGCGCGACTGAGGGTCGCGGAGATCCTCGCGCCGAGCGAAAGAGAGCTTGCAGTCTCGCTGACGGAAGAGCGTATACCGTGTATCCGTCTGCGCCGGTCATTGTCGTTGCCGCCAGCATCGCGTTTACGATGGCCTCTTCGGTAGCGTACACGGTGCTCCGAAACAGAGCATCCATCTGATCGTTTGGTATCATCTGGACAGATGTGACGCCCTTACTTGTTGCCGCGCCTGCATTCGCGGTGGAGAACGCGAGGAAGATGTCGCCGGAACCATTGCCTGCAAATCCTCCAGTGCGACCGATACCGAGCGACACCCGCGTCGCGATCCGTTTCAGCTGATGGGGAAGCAGAGGCGCGTCGGTGGCAACGATGACGATGATCGAGCCAATTTCATTTTCGCTAGCCCGGGAAGACGTCGTACTACCGCATCGTGGTACTCCCGGCCGCACTGCCGGGTCAGCAATGCTGATGCATGGCATCAAGTCGGTAATCGCCTCTCCGACTGGCACGCCTGCTACGCGGAGGTGCTGCCTCAGTCCATAGTTGCACTGAACCAGAACACCGACCGTATAGCCCCCCTCCGCCGAGCTCAATACCCTTGATGCTGTGCCAATGCCTCCTTTGAACTGGTGGCACCTCATGCCAGTTCCACCACCGACATTGCCCTCCGCCACTCGACCGCGAGCAGCATTGTTGAGTGCGGCGACCACGTGCTCCGATTTGACGTGAAATCCGTTGATGTCGCTCAGGCTCCCATCATATGTCTCTGCGACTATGGGCAATCCCCAAGGCTGCACGCCAGGACGGCCAACCTTCCACTGAAGAATCGCGTCCCGAACTACGCCGACGCTGTGAGTATTCGTGATTGCAATCGGATCCTCGATGAATCCACCTTCCTGTAGCCAGGTCGTCCCAGTCATCTCACCGTTTCCGTTGAGCGTGAACCAGGCGCCGAAAACCGGGTCGGAGCTGGTCTTGCCCCGCGGAAGAATGACTGTAACCCCAGTACGAACCGGACCGCGGCCGACCGTCAGCCTCCCCTCACCGGATATCAGCGTCGTATGTCCGACTTCCACCCCGGCGACGTCTGTGATCGCATTGTACGGACCGGGTGTTCCGCCGACAACGACGCCAATGTCCTGGGCTCGTGACCGTGCCTGAGCTTGAAGTAAAATCGGCACCATCACAATCAGAAGAAGCGCGCAAGCTCTCATCCTTCCCCCTCCGGCAGCGGCTTGTCAGGCGAGTTGAACTCTGCGTCGAATCGGCGCTGTATCTCTTCTGGCGAGACTCGCTCGATACCATGTCCGAGTAGCCATTCGTGCCCGAACGGGTCACGGATGCGGCACTGGCGTTCGCCGTGTCCTTGATCGGCGGGTTCCATTACCATTGTCGCCCCGGCCTCGATGGCGCGGCGCGCGAGCCTGTCAACGTTATCGACGTGAAGGTGAATCGAGGAACCGGTGCCGCCGAACGCCAAGGGGCTGAGCACACCATAGTCGGGGTGCTCATCCGCGAGCAGTAATGTCACTCGCCCAAGCTTGACTTCCGCATGAGCGATCCGGCCGTCGGGGTACGCCAATCGCAGCGTCTCTTGCGCCCCAAAAACCCGCTTGTAGAAGTCGATCGCGGCGGCCCCACCCCTGACATGCAGGAACGGATAGACTTCGTGAATCACCGGAAGTGTCTCCGTAAGCGTCTCGTCTACCAATTGCACATCCTCCTTGAATCGCGCCAGGGCTGCCTGACGCCTTTAGCTAAAGCTGCAGCCAATCATAGCGCCATCGTTCGCATCTTCCGTACGAGAGGAGCAAGTCTGGTATCAATCGGGCCACATTGGCATCGGTGCCACCGAGGGATGGGATTAGTAGCGAATTGCTACTATTAGCGATTCGAGCGTCCGTCTCAACTCGCATGCTATCTGGGTCTCGTATCCAGGGAAGATTCGAGTGGCGACCGCACACGACTCGGCTCGATCACGAAAGCCGGCAACAGTCACTGCCGCCATGTGCTCGTGCAAGCAGCGTGGAGCTATCGGCATCGACCGCAGACCGGGGTCGAGCTCAAGCGCCGACAGAAGGGACAACCGCCTGCTGTGATCGTGCATGCGTGGAAGGCTCAGCAGCGGCTGCATCAACGCTTCAATCATTTATCGTATCGGAAGCGGCCCCAGATCGCCGTCGTCGCGGTGGCTCGCGAGCTTGTTGGTTTTCTCTGGGCGGTGATGCAGGAAGTCGCACCAATAGAGCAACAAGCAGCATGAACACATCGGTCGTGGTTCGGCGTGCGGTGTCGAGGCTCGATGTGCGAGCACTCTCGACGGCGTTATGCGGTCCGTGCAGTTATAAGCAGCGGAATCCCCGAGCCTAGAATGAGCCAGCTCCCGACGAATCCAATTCTTGCCGCGCTGCCGGAGCACTCCGGTAATCGGCGTATATCAGCAGGATCAACCGTCGATGCTGCCTCGCGCCCATGCCGTACCGCGACCACTGCAATGCAAATGACCTTAACAAACTCTTGACACCAGCCCAGTCATATCAACGCCTTTAGTTAGTTGGTATGAATCGGCTGGACCTCCGCGGCGACGTGGTAGCAACTTCGCGCCACAAGCAAGGACGTGCTCATCCTCTTGCGAGGAGGCACAACTAACCGGGAGGCCAGCCGTCATGGATACGATAGGACTGGATCTGCACAAGCGCGAGAGCCAGCTGTGCATTCTCGCCGAGGACGGAACAGTAGTAGAGCGAAGGATCGTCACGAGCCGTGAGCGGTTTACCGCAGTGCTCGGCAATCGACCGAAAGCGCGCATTCTGCTCGAGGCGTCGACGGAGAGTGAGTGGGTCGCTCAGCATCTCGAGAGCCTGGGTCACGACGTCGCTGTCGCTGATCCGAACTATGCGCCGATGTACGCCACTCGTAGCCGTCGCATGAAGACCGATAAGCGAGATGCGCGCGCTCTTGCCGAAGCGATGAGACTTGGCGCTTATCGCAGAGCACACCGTGTGTCGGCAGAGCGTCGGCACATTCGAGCGGAGCTGGCCGTGCGTGAGGCACTCGTGCGAACACGGACGCGTTATATCTCGCTGGCAAAAGCATTGGTGAGACGCGATGGATTGCGAGTCGCTGGCAGCGAAGCGGAAAAGGTTGCAAAGCGAATAGCGGAACTCGACCTCTCGGACAATCTAGCGGCTGAACTGATGCCCCTCTTTAAGGATGCGGAGAGGTGGCCGGGCGCCGGCAAAGTACGGTTTGCCGCCGCCAAGCACGAACGGGCGGAAGCAGAGACGATATTCGTCAATGACACCGAGCCATGAACTCACCCTCGGTTCCCGCACCCTATTTCTCGAGCGTCTGTGCATCGGTGATCATGGCGGGGCGCAAATCTTCCGGCAGAAGATCGAGATTCGCTCGTGGGTTCTGCGCCAGCCGAAGGGGCCAGTGCGTCCCGTAAACGAACCGTTCAGCACCCAGCGAGCGCAGCAGGTGCGCGAAATGATCCTCCGGCGGACCCCATACCCACGCGAAATCCCAGAACACGCGCCGCTGCTCTTCGGGCGTCAGCCCCCAGTGCACCTCCTCGATCAGATCACGCCCTGCGCCGGTGACAACAATCTTCACGCGCTCGCCTGCGCGCCCGAGCGCACGCACGTGCGCGGCCGTGAGATCACCGGCGACATCCAGTGGATGGCGCTGACGCAGATCCTCGAACCGCACAGTGAGCACGAGCGGAACGCCAATCTCGGCGCACGCGAGCGCAAGCGCGCGGAGATTCGCGTCGTGCGGCCCCATCCCCCACTGCATCGGATAAGCGCGGATCGCCGCAGCGCCCTCCTCCACCAGATCGCGCAGCGTCTGTTCCCATAGCGGCCAGTCCGGACGAACGACGGGTGCCGGCCGCAGCACCTGACGATACGACGCGAGCGCAGCGAAAAGCGCATCGTTACCTGCTGCGGGATCGCGGTGCCACGCGGACGGGAGATAGCCCACCCACGCTCCGGCAAGTTCCTCGCGCTCGAGCACACGCACGAGCACGTCAGGGTCGGGGTGCGGAAGATGACGAAACGGATACTGGCCGATGTACGCCGCGCAGTCGAGCATCGTGGGCGTGCTCAGGCCACCGCTGCGGGTGCGGCGGGTGCGGCGCTCTCGCACCGCGCAAAGACGCCGCGCGCGAAGAGCCGCGCGGCGTTGCGCCAGCGGATGTCGGCGTTCTCCTCGGCTGACAATCCGATTGCGTCGAGCGCGCGCAGTTTCGCGAGCCCGGTCTCCATAGTAAGGTCACACGCCCAGAGAAGTCTGCCCGGGCCCAGAATGGCAACCGCGCTGTCCAGCATTCCGCGATCGACTCCGCTCCCGGAGAGATCAGGGTACACATTAGGCACGTCGCGAATCGCGGGAAGTGTGTGCGCCCAGTCGCCGCCGCCCCCGAGGTGCGCGAGAATGAACGCGACCCGCGGGTGCCGTTCGGCGAGCCGCGCGAGATCGCGCCCGTCGGAGATCTCCTGGTTCGGCCACTCGCGCGTGCGATGCTGCCAGATGTGGTGCAGGATCGGAAGCCCTTGCTCCGCCGCCGCGTCGCAAACCAGATCGAGCAGCGGGTCATCGGCTCGACGACTCGCAAGGAGCTTTACGCCGATTGCTCCGCGCGCAACGCCGCGTTCGATCTCCGCGAGCGCGTGATCGGGGTAGTTCGGGTTCACTGTCACGTACCACCGGATGCGCGGATCGTCGGCGAACAGCGCCATCGCCTCATTCCCGACCGACACATCTGCCGGTGATGGGAAATAAGTGGGCGAGGTGTGCCCGTATGAACCGAGCACGCTCGCAAGGTGGTACGTGATCCCGATCCTGTCGCCGGCGCGCAGTCGCGCCGCGTTCACGCGCTCCCAGTCGCCGCGTCCCGATGCCCAGTGGTAGAAGTGGGCGTGCGCATCAATGAGCGGCGCCCTGCCGGCGAGCGGAGTTTCGTCTCTCAATCCGTGTCCCCGCGAACGGCAGTCAGTGCGGTGCTCGCCGCGTGTTCCACCGCCGCGAGCGCGTCCTCATCATGCGCGATCGCCGCAAAGTTGTACGCTCCGCGCTTGAAAAGCACACCAGCAGCGAGCGCCTCGCGCACAAAGCGATTTTCGCGCGCTGCATCGTCCCAATGCAACAGCCACATCGCGTCGACTCCGTTGGTGCGGACGCCGCGTGCGCCGCGTGCGCCGGTAGCCGTGATCGCGCGCTCCACGGCCGCACGCATCTCGTGCCCGATCGAGGCGAGCTTGGCGCAGACGTCTGTCTCGTCATGCCAGTCGAGCACCACGAGTGCCGCGGCCAGCCCGGTGGCCTCGCTCGCCAGCGTGGAGGAGATCCACGTGCGGCGCGCCGCGTCCATGAGTGGGGCCTTGCCGACCACCGCGGCGAGTGGATACCCGTTCGCCAGCGCCTTCCCGAAAGCGGCAAGGTCAGGCGTCACGCCGCACACCTGCTGATACCCGCCTGGCGCAAGCCGAAAGCCCGTCTTCACCTCGTCGAACACGAGCGCGGCGCCGAGTTCGTCGCAGAGCGCGCGTGCACTCACGATCCAATCCTGCGGCGGTTCCTGCTCGACCACCGGCTCGAGAACGATTGCGGCAAGCGAGCGGCCGGCGTCGCGCGCCGCGCGCTCGAGCGCGGAGACATCACCGAACGGCACGTGCACGACATCTTCGCGCACCGCCTCCGGCACTCCTCCACTGTTGCTGCTCCAGTCGTGCCATCCGAAATAACCCGATGCTACGACGCGATTGCGCCCTGTGTACGTCCGGGACAGCCGCACGGCGGCGGAAACCGCCTCAGCGCCGCTCTTGAGGAACTGCGCCCGCTCTGCGCATGGAATCACGGCGCAAAGCCGCTCGGCCAGCTCGACCTCGCGCCAGCTCGACAGCCCAGCGACAGACCCTTCCGATGCTGCTGCGATGACCGCGTTCGTGACGCGCGGCTCAGCATAGCCGAGTGATACCGCGCCGAGCGCCATCGTGCAATCCACGAACGAGTCTCCGTTCATGTCGGTGACGCGGCAGCCTCGTGCTGTGGCGAAGTGCGTCGGCGCGTCGGAGAACTCGTCGCCGTAGAGCGCCGCCGCGCGCTTGCTTCCGGTGGACGCGCCCGTTGGGAGCACCGCGTCGGCGCGCTCGCGCCATGTGCGAGCGTGCTCTTCATGCTGGAGCACGTCACGCTGTGCGACGATCGTTGAAGAAATGGAGTCAGGCATCGGCGATGGTGAATCGAAGCAGCCGCGCGGCATCGTGGCGGTCTCCACGAAGATAGACGAATTCTCCGCGCCCGCCGGAGAGCACGAGCTGCCCGCGCCGGCGCTCGCGTCCGGGCGCGGTTTCATTGACGATCACGTCGAGCGCCGTCTGGATTGTGCCCGCGGGCAGCGCGACTTTGCCGAGAAGTGAATAACCTGACTCGGTGGGCTGCCACGCCGCGCTAACTCTGAGCCCTTTATCCCAACCTTCTATCACGCGCACACCGACCTTGCGCGAGGAAGGATCAGGAACGAGAAGCCATCCGCCCGTACGCTCGCCGGCGACGATGTACAGCTGCACGCCAGCTCCGTTAATCGCCGCCGACTCGTTGTCGAGCGGATTCTCTGCGTCGACGGGCACGAAACAGCGGTGAACGTGTGACACATCCACATTGATGGCCAGCGTGTCGAGCCGCGTTGTTGCGACCGTCACCGTCGCAGTCGGGCGACCAGCCTCACTCCAGCTCTCCTCGCTGCGCCGATAATTGGGCTCGTGAAGGATGAACGTCGCGGGAAGCGCGTGCGAGTCCAACGGTATCTCTTGCGCGGCCGGTGATTGGGCAATGGGCCTATCATCCTCAGGCGCTCTCATTCCGCCAAGCACCACGCGGTCTCGACGCTTAGCGTAACCGTGCACCGGCGCGTGCTCGATGCACCATCCGGCCAAATCCCACGAATGCTGATCGCACGCACCGTCACGCAGCTCGACACGTACGCTCGTGCCGTCCGACTCCACCGATGTTATCGCATCGCGCCAGCTCCACACTGAGAGGTATCGGCCGCTTTGCGCACTGTGCCGAACGAGCAGCAATGATACGAGTCCCGACCTGGTCGGCACGTCGGGGGCGCGCGCGCTCCACCAGGTGCTCTCCGGATGCGCGAGCACCCAGCCGCTCAGCTCGCGCCCCGCGAAGCGACCGCGTACGCGCTGCACTCCGTCCTGCGTACGCACGAGCGCGGTGTCGCTGAGAAACCCGAATCCGTCCTCGCGCGTTTCGCCTTTCGTGATCGGATGCGGTGTGCGCGCGAGAGGCTCGTCAAGCTCGTTTACCAGGTCCACGCCGTGCCACGGGAGCGCAACCTCGTGCACCGTGTCTCCTTCCGCGTCCCACTCCAGCAGGTCCACGAGATAATCCTCCAATAGCACGACCGACCGCCGCACGCGCAGATCGGATGCGAGACGCGCCTCAGCGCTGATCCATGCCGCTTCGCCGCGATCCTCGAATGCGAGCAGCCGCCCATCAACGGCGGGCTGTGACCGGCCGTTCAGCAAAGGCGCGGTGTGCGCGAGCGTGCTGCGATACCAGTGCAGCGATGCGTCCACGTACGAGCCCGTGCCCGGATCGTCGAACCATCGCACATCTCCGTCGGCGAGCAGAAGATTCAGCCGGTCGGGATGCCCGTGCCCGCCGCCCGTATGGCCGTAGTCGAGCGCGACGTAAAGCGTGCCGCGGTTGCGGCGAAGCACTGCGATCCCCTGCGCGGGGAGCAGGTCGGATTCCAATGCTGACGGGACGAGTGGCGGAAGGTGCTCGCGCGCGAACAGAAGTGATCGCCACGACAGATCGGCGCGCGTGAGCCCGGTCGGCGGCAGATTGCGCTCCGCATCGGCCGAGCTGCGCGCGCGTCCGGTGTCGCCGCGCGGAATGTCGGGATCGTAGAGACGCGCAAGCATCCCGATCAGCCGCTCGTCTTCATTCCGCGCGATGCCCAGCTCGCACGATTCGGCGAAGCGCGGCTGCCGGACGCTTACTGCGTACTGTGAATCTCGTCGTGACGGATACGTCAGATCAGGGAGCAGCGTCCGAAAAGGCGCCGCGAATCCCTCGCGGAATCGTCGCTCGAGGTCCGGCGGCAAGGCGTATCCGTGTCGCTCCGCGATCTGCACGCAGTACCAGAGACCGCGATGCGCAAAGAGATGGTAATTCTCTCCTTCGTACCAGCTCCCGTCACGCAGCAGAGCGTGCTCGACGTGCTCGTGCAGCCCCGACCTGCCCTTGAGCGCGCTTTCCACGAGTGTGTCGTCTCCGAGCAGGATACCAGCCGCCGCCAACGCCGCGTTGTTCCAGACCTGCCGGTTGGACATGCACTCGTCATACGACGCTATCAGCGCCGCGCTCGGCGCGACGAGCCGGTCACGCACCCGGCCTCCGAGCTCGCCGGTCTCCTCCGCCGGCGCGCCTGCCTCGAGA